>NZ_JBQOUX010000146.1:0-16717 GCF_052216785.1 Streptomyces sp. JW3
GTCGGCCTGCAGCATCTTCTCGCCGATCAGCACGAACAGCAGATTGTTCAGCTGCGGCGAAACCTGAATGCTCATCGAAGGCGCTCCGATCCTTCACCGTCGGCGCCCACCGTGAGCGTGCCTCCCGTCGGCGGAGCGACCGGGCGGCGCCCCGGATGGGCAGGCGCGACGAGCGCCACCGCGGCGGCGGCGGCCGGAGGACCGGGACGGTCGGAAGACGCGTGTGCTGGGAACATGGCGGAGTGATCTTCGGCCACATCGGCGACACGCAGGCCAATGGCAATCAACGGCATGATGACGCGAGATGACTGTTCACCGACCCGTCACCCACACCTGGCCACCGGCCGGATGGCAGTACATCGCGCTTCACCCGCGACAAGATCCCCTGAGATGATGAGGGGCAGTGGCCGGCCGCTGCGATGGCCGGCGCCCGTGAGCCGAGCACGGCCTCGGTTTCGACCGCTTCGAGGGCCGCACGCGGCACGGCCGGGTCCCGGCACTGCACTTCGGCCGACGTCCTCACTCGCCCAGGAAAGTCTGGCCGCGAAGAAGGATGTCCTCCATCTCCGCGGGAAGCGTCTCGCCCAGTGCCCGCCGGACGGCTGACGCGCTTCCCCACGGCGCGTCCGACCCGAAGACGAGCCTGTCGACGAAGCCGGCTTCGCGAGCCGCGACGGCCAGCAAGGGGTCGAGGGACGACGTATCGATCCACAGGGAGCGGAAGTCCTCCCGGACGGCGTCGAGGTCGACCGCGTGGCCCAGCTTCGAGGAGAAGCCGAGACTGTGGAAGAGCTTGCCGTACGCGAGGAGCAGCGACCCTCCCATCGCGCCGGCGATCCACCGGATGCGAGGGTAACGGCGGAGGGTGCCCTTCAGGACGAGTCGTGACAGTGCGACAGCTTCCTCGGCGGGGAACCGAAGACGGGGCCCAGGAGCATCGGGTACTCGGAGACACCGAGGGCGAGGTCGTTTCTGACGCCGGGGTGGAGGTAGACGACGGCCGACCGTTCGTCGAGGGCCGACCAGAACGCGTCCAGCGAGGGGTCGTCCAGCGTGACACCGTCGGCGGAGCACCCCAGGCCGATGCCGGCGAAGCCCAGTTCGTCCAGGCACCGTACGGCCTCGGTCGCCGCCGCGTCGGTGTGGGGCAGCGGCACGGCACCGAAGGCGTGGAAGCGGGGGACCTGCGCGCACATCTGCGCGTACAGGTCGTTGGCGACGCGCGCCCCTTCCGCGGCGGCGGCCGCGTCCGGCCAGTACGGCTGAATGGCGCAGGTGCCCAGGATCTGCTGGTCGATGCCGGCTTCGTCGAGACCGGCCAGGCGGCGGGAGTGGTCCTCCTTGTGACGCAGCGGGTACGGGCGTCCGGAGAGGTGGGTGAACGCCTGGCCGAGCCGCTCGGGCAGATGGTGTGCGTGGACATCGACGATGGTTGAGGCCGTCATGCGATGCGCTCCTGGTTCAGTTGGCGGTAGGTGCTGCGGTAGAAGACGAGTGACTCGGCATCGCCGGCATCGTTCGTGGCGACGGCCCGTACCGCTTCGACGACGATCCAGTGGTCGCCTCCGTCGTGGACGGCGTCGGTGTCGCACTGGCTGACAGCGGTCGCGTCGCTCGTGGGACGTGGACCAGCCGGGCGGTGCGGCATGACGGCCCTGGCACGGCTCACCGGAACATCCCCGACAGGCTCCCGGCCTCCGTCTCGAAGCGGTGCTCGGGACGGATGCGCTCGGGCGACGCACCGGGGATCGTCTGGGCGCCGATGCGGGGCATGACCTCGTCGGCGAAGAGGCGGAAGCCGCGCCATGCTTCGGCGGCGTCGAAGTCACGTAGACGAACCGGGCGTCGATGTGGCAGATGCCGGCTTCCTCGTACGCGCGCAACTGCCGGGCGACCGTCTCGGGGCTTCCGATGACGGCGGACGCCTGGATCCACTCGGGTGCGGTGAAGGTGTTGTGGGAGATGTCGACCGGGCCGGGAACGGTGTCGTCCCACAGCTCCTTCATGGAGCGGGTGTCGTCGAGTTCGCGGCGGGTGGCCACGGAGCACGTGAAGTTCATGAAGCCGCGCAGTTGCTTCTCCGCCAGCTGCCACGCCTGCTCGTCGGTGTCGGCGATCACGATCGCCTTGGTCACACTGGAGAGGGCGAGGCACTCGTCGACGGCATCCTGGGGGTGCCCGGCGGCCTGCAGCGCGTCGCGGTACACCTTCATCCTCCGGGCCGACTCGACGAGGTTGTAGCGGCCCAGCGCCACGGGCCACGCCTGGCCGCCGGCCTTGGCGATGGTCGCGTCGGTGTTGGTGGCGAAGCCGACGACCGGATGGCCCGTGCGGTAACCGATGGGCATGATGCGCAGCGCCAGCGTGCCCTGTTCGAGATCGGTCCGCCAGGCGAGCGGCGGGTCACCGCTGTCCTTGGCGATGGCCGCGAGGGCGACGTCGAGACGTTGGAAGGCGGTCTCCTTGCGGTAGTTCTCGGGCACGCCGAACTGCGAGGAGAAGAAGGGGAGGTGCCCGGTGGACACACCGAGGAAGCACTTGCCCCGGGTGAGCAGGTCCATCAGGTTGAGGTGCTCGGCGAGCCGGATCGGGTTGTGGTAGGCGAGGTTGATCACCGTCGTCCCGAACCACGCCCGCTCGAGTTCGCGGGCGAGGATGCCGCCGATGACGAACGGGTCGCTGTACGGCTCGTAGTTGGTGAAGTGCTGCTCGCCCACGTTGACGAGGGCGAAGCCGGCCTTGTCGGCCTCGATGCCCATCTCGATGCAGAAGTCGATGAGCGGGAGGTCGTCGGCGGGTCCGCGGCCGGTGGGTCCGAGGAAGCAGGAAACGTACACGGGTGTCCCCTCCGGTCAGGCGTGGACGGGCGTGGCGGGAAGGAACTCGGGACGGATCTCGTCGGGCGAGGGACCGGGGACGGTGGTGGCGCCGACGCGCGGCATGACCTCGGTGGCGAACAGTTCGAGCGACCGGCGGTACAGCGCGGGGTCGGTCTCGGACCCGAAGGCGAACCGCACATGCATGTGCGGGATCCCGGCGTCTCCGTAGCGGGCCACCTCGCGGGCGACGGTGCCCGGTGATCCGACGACGGCGATGCGGCTCAGGTAGGCGGAGAGCGACTCGGGCATGCCCATGGCGGGAGCGAGCGGTCCGGGATCCTGCCGCGCGAACTGTTGGAGGGACATCGTGTCCTCGTCGGGCCGGCGGCTCACCCAGGGTGCCCGCAGCTGCGGCTGCGGAGCGTCCTCCGCGATGCGCCAGGCTTCCTCGTCGGTGTCGGCGACGACGACCATCTTGGTGTGGATCTCCCACTGCAGGGCACGGCTGACCGCCGCGTCGTCCGCGCCGCCTTCGGCGAGCCCCTGGCGGTAGACGCCGGTGATGTCGACGAGCGACTCCAGGGCGAACGGTCCGAAGTGGACGAACCGGCCCCTGCGGCCCGCCTCGGCGACCTTGGCCGCCGTGTTGGTGCCGATCGCGAAGAGCGGATGGCCGCGGCGGTAGGAGCGCGGCATGAGCCGGCCGGGCATCGAACCGTGCTCGTCACCGGTGTCGAACTCCAGCGGCGCGTCGCCCGGCTCGTGCGCCCACGCGCGCTCCACGACGTCGAGCTTCGCGTCGAACAACCGCTGCCGCAGGGCAGGGTCGAGGTTGCCCTTGCCCCAGGTGGAGCCCTCACGCGGGCGGCCCGCGGAGATCCCGGCGATCATCCTGCCCTTGGTGAGCTGGTCGAGCAGGTTGGCGCGCTCGGCGAAGAACAGCGGGTGGTGGATGATCAGCGGCACCACCGACAGGCCGAGGGAGGCATCGCGGAACTGCCCGTGCTGGGGCTGCTCACCTTCGTGCGGTGGGAACTGCGCCACCCGCACCCGATGCTGGACGTGCGCAAGTTCCGGCTGCGCCCCTTCAGCGGCTCCATGATCGCGGTCCTGTTCTTCTTCGGTGCCTTCGGGTCGATCTACTACTCCACCCAGTACCTGCAGTTCGTCCTCGGCTACGCGCCGCTGGAGACCGGTGTGCGGCTGCTCCCGCTGGCCGGGGCCGTGTCCGTCGGAGCGGCGGTGACCGGCCGGCTGACCCCGAAGCTGGGCATCAAGCCGATGATCGTGACCGGCCTGGTGACAGGGACGATCGGAGTCCTGCTGCTGACGCGGATCGACAAGGACTCGACGTACACCGGCTTCCTGGCGGCGCTGATCCTGCTGGGTTTCGCCATCGGCCTGAGCGTGTCCCCGGCCACCGACACCATCATGGGATCGTTCCCGGAGACCGAACTCGGCGTCGGCGGCGGTGCCAACGACACCTCGATGGAACTCGGCGGCTCCCTCGGCATCGCGCTGCTGGGCTCGCTGCTCGCCACCTCCTACCGGGACGAACTCACCGGCCTGGTCGGTGACCGGCTGCCGGCCGAGGCGATGGAGACGGCGAAGGACTCCGTCGGCGGCGGCTTCGCGGTCGTCGAAGAGCTGGCGAAAACCCCCTCCGCGGGCCCGCAGCAGGCACAGGCCCTGGCCGACGCGGTGAGCGACGCCTTCGCCCACAGCATCGCGCAGACCAGCCTGGTCGGCGGGATCATCATGGCCGCGGGTGCGGCGATCGTCCTCGCGGTCCTTCCCGGCCGCCGCGCTTCGGGGCAGCAGGCGCAGCAGCCGGAGGACATGTCGGCCCGGGAAGCGGAGCACGCCCGTTCCCTGTGACACAGCCGCATGCCCGGGCCGGTGGACAGTGTGCCCCGGGCATGCAGACGTCGGTCTCCCTGCATCTCAGGACGTGACCCGGGCACCGCAGCGAGTTGATCCGGTCCCAGTGACCTTCATGGTGTCCTTGTCCAGGTCGTCCGCCACTACGCGGGACGCCACGGCGGGCGGGGTTCCTCCGCGACCACGGCCGTCCTGGCGGCACGGCGTAGGGCGGGGCCGGTGTGTGCTCATACACCGGCCCCGCCCCTTGCATGTCAGGCCCGCGTGCGCGCCGTCATGTCCCCGAACCCGGCGATGTGCTCGGGAACCGGGCGGTAGAAACGGGAGGTGACCTCGTACGCGCCGGCCGCGCTCAGTGCCGCGAACGCGGCGGGTCAGGTGCGGACCTCGGGCGCGGAGTCGCCGGCGTCGATCACCGCTGCTGACGCGCCGCACGGGCCGCGGCCGTGAGGTGGCGGCCCGTGCGGCAGCATGTCCCGCTGCGCCGGATTCGCTGTCGCCCACTGGGGGACCGGGGGAGGCCGTGCGACAGACCGCCGGACACGGCGCATGGACGTGAAGGGCCTCGGCGCGCTCGCCCGGGACGTCCAGTAGTCCTTCCTGGGCGTCGCAGTCGCTGACCGGAGTCCTGCGGCAGGGCCACCCCGACCTGCCACGCTCGCGCCAGACACGACGCCACCGCTCCGCCGGCCGCCGGCAGGCGATTCCTCCCGACATCACTCGATCAAGTGCGGTAGCCGCCGTCATCAGGCGTAGTGCCGGTAGACGGCCTGGGCCACGCAGGCCGGCTTGCTGCTTCCCTCCACCTCGACGGTGAAGGTCAGCTGCATCTGCACCCCGTTGCCCTTGACCTCCTCGACGGAGTCGACCGCACCGTGCAGACGGATCTTCGAACCGACCGGAACGGGACTGGGAAGGCGCACCTTCTCCAAGCCGTAGTTGACGCTCATCGAGATGCCGGTGATCTCCAGGAGGTCGCCGAACAGCGGGATGATCAGGGAGAGAGTGAGGTATCCGTGGGCGATGGGTGCCGAAGGGGCCGTCCTTCGCCTTCTGCGGGTCGGTGTGGATCCACTGGTGGTCGTCGGTGGCGTCGGCGAAGGTGTTCACGCGCTCCTGCGTGATCTCCAGCCAGTCGGTACGGCCGAGGTCGCGGCCGGAGAGGGACTTGAGACCTTCGATGCCCTGAGCGGTAGTAGACATGGGTGTGCGTGCCTTCCTGGAATCGGGAGATCGTTCATGGGTGGGACGGTGTCCCGGAACGGGGCGCGTAGCTCTCCCGTACAACCGGTTTGATGATTTTTCCGGAGGCGGTCCGGGGCAGGCTGCCGGTGAGGGTGACGGTCTTCGGGATCTTGTATGTGCCTATGCGGCCTCGCAAGTACGCGAGCAGTTCCGGTCCGTCGGCGCGAGCGCCGGGTTCCAGGACGACGACCGCGTGGCCGACCTCTCCCCATACGGGGTCGGGCACCCCGATGACCGCGCATTCGCGGACGGATGGGTGACTCAGCAAGGCGTGCTCGACCTCGGTCGGATAGACGTTCTCCCCGCCGGAGACGAACATGTCCTTGACCCGGTCGACGATATAGGCGTAACCGTCGTCGTCTGTTCGCGCGATGTCGCCCGTGCGCAGCCAGCCGTCGTCGGTGAAGGCGGCGGCGGTGTCCTGGGGACGGTTCCAGTAGCCGGTCATGACGTGGGGACCGCTGACGAGGATCTCGCCGCTCTCCCCGGGCCCGGCGTCGCGTCCGTCGGGCAGACACACGCGGGTGTCGGTGAAGAAGTGCGGTACTCCGGCGGACCCGGCCTTCGCCGCCGCCTGCGTCCGGTCCAGGTAGAGCACGCCGGGGGACGCCTCGGTCATGCCGTAGCCCTGGCTGAAGGTCAGGCCGCGGGCGAGGTAGGTGTCGATGGTGTGTGCGGGCACCGGTGCGCCACCGCAGTTGATGGTGCGCAGGCTGGACAGGTCGGTGTCCGGCCACTGCGGCTGCGCGGCCATGGCGTCGTACATGGTGGGGACGGCGAACATGTACGTCACCCGCCGGCTCTGGATGGTCTCCAGTACCTGCCCGGCATCGAAGGTCTCCATCAGGACCACCCGGCCGCCCTTGAGGAGGGTGGGCAGGCAGGTCATGTTGAGCCCGGCGGTGTGGAACAGCGGGGCGACGACCAGGGTCACCTCGTCGGCGGCCAGGTCGGTGTCGACGAGGACGTTGACGCTGTTCCAGGTGAGGTTGGCGTGGGTGAGCACGGCCCCCTTGGGGCGTCCGGTGGTCCCCGAGGTGTACATGATGATGCAGGGGTCGTCGGGGGCGACGGCCTCGTCCAGTGGCGCGGTGCCGCCGCCGGCCAGCAGCTCCGTGTAGCCGAGGGCGCCGGCGCCGGCCGTGCCGAGGGTGATGCGGTGCCGGACGTTCCCTGCCGCCGAGGCAGCGGTCGCCGTGTCGGTGTGTCCGGGGGCGTGGATCAGTACGGTGCTGCCCGAGTCGGTGAGCTGGTACGCCAGTTCCGGTGCGGCCAGCCGGGTGTTGAGGGGCACGAAGACGGCGCCGAGCACACCGGCAGCGAACAGGGTTTCCAGGAACGCGGGGTGGTTGGGGCCGAGGTAGGCGACCCGGTCGCCGCGCGCCACTCCGAGGGAGCGCAGCGCGTGGGCCAGCCGTAGCACCCGCTCGTGCAGCTCTCCGTAGGTGAGCTGGGAGTCGTCGTGGACGACGGCGGCCCGCCCGGGTGTCTTGCGGGCCCGGCGGGCGGGCCAGGAACCGATGCCTTGGTTGAGCACGGCGTTCCCCCTCAGTCCTTGGTCAGGCCGAGCAGCCGGGCGGCGTTGTCCTTGAGGATCTTCGGCCGCACCTCGGGTTTGAGGTCCAGCTTCGCGAAGTCGGCGAGCCACCGGTCGGGGGTGATGACCGGGTAGTCGGAGCCGAAGAGCACCTTGTCCTTCAGCAACGAGTTGGCGTAGCGCACCAGTTGCGGCGGGAAGTACTTCGGTGACCAGCCCGACAGGTCGATGTACACGTGCGGTTTGTGGGTGGGGACCGCGAGCGCCTCGTCCTGCCAGGGGAAGGAGGGGTGGGCGAGGATGATGCGCAGCTGGGGGAAGTCCACGGCCACGTCGTCGACGAGCATGGGGTTGGCGTACTTCAGCCGGATGCCGCCGCCCCCGGGCACACCGGCGCCGATGCCGGTCTGCCCGGTGTGGAACAGCGCGGACACCCCGAGTTCCTCGATCGCCGCGTAGAGCGGGTACGCCATCGGGTCGTCGGGGGAGAACCCCTGAAGGCTGGGGTGGAACTTGAACCCGCGCACCCCGTACTGCTCCACCAGCCGCCGTGCTTCGCGTACGCCCGCCCGGCCCTTGTGCGGGTCGACGGAGGCGAAGGGGATGAGGACGTCGGCGTGTTCGGCGCAGTTCTCGGCGACTTCCTCGTTGGCGATGCGGGGGTGGCCGGTGGCGTGCTCGGCGTCCACGGTGAACACCACGGCCGCCATGCGGCGCTCCCGGTAGTACGCGGCCATCTCGTCGATGGCCGGCTGCCGGTGGCCGTGCGCCCTGAAGTACTCCTCGGAGGCACCGAACAGTTCCGGGCTGAGCGCGCCGTGGCCGCTGCGGGAGATCTCGGCGTGGGTGTGCACGTCGATGGCGGTCAGGGCGGTGACGTCGATCGCGTGGTCGCTCATCTCAGGCCTCCGGGGCCTGCGGGGCGGGGATGCCGTACGTCTCGGGCTCGGCGCCGACGCCGTCGTGCCACCGCTCGGCGATCGTGTCGGCGCTCCAGCCGCCGTCGGCGAAGGCGACCGCCTTCTCCGCCGGGTGCGCCCACAGCGCGAGGCGGTCACCGCCGATGCCGATGGCCTGGCCGGTGATGTCCTTGGAGCTGTCGGAGGCGAGAAAGGTGATGAGGGCGGCCACGTCCTCGACGGTGCCGAGGCCCTCGTCCTTGCGCAGCCAGCCGGGCAGCGGGGCGCCGGTGCGCTCGGCCTCCTCGATGACGGGCGCGAAGGCGGGGATGGTCTTGGTCATCTCGGTGGCGGCGACCGGGACGACCGCGTTGACGGTGATGTCCGCCCGGGACAGTTCCATGGCCCAGGTGCGGGCCATCGCCACGATGCTGGCCTTGGCGGCGGCGTAGTTGGTCTGGCCGAAGTTGCCGCGCTGCCCGGCCGGCGAGGAGATCAGGACGATCCGGCCGCCCTCGCCCTGCTCCCGCATCCGCACCGCGGCGGCGCGGGCGCAGGTGAACGTGCCGCGCAGATGCACCTTCACCACCGCGTCGAAGTCGTCGTCGGTCATCTTCCACAGCACCCGGTCACGCAGAATTCCGGCATTGGTGACCATGACGTCCAGCCGCCCGAACTCCCGCACCGCGGTGCCGGTCAGCAGCTCGGCGGCCGCACTGTCGCCCACGGCGGCTACCACACCGACCGCCACACCACCGGCCGAGGTGATCGCGTCAACGGCGGCATCCACCACCTCCGCGTCCACGTCGTTGACGACGACGCGGGCTCCGGCGGCGGCGAGCGCCCGGGCGTACGCCAGTCCCAGTCCGCGACCGCTTCCGGTGATGACGGCGACTTTGCCGTGCAGGTCCATGACTGTGCCTCTTCCTGTGTACGGAGATGCCGACAGGACTGCCGCCCAGCAAGGATCGACAGGAATCCTGTTGTTCGACCTTCAGTCTTCTCTTTCAACAGGATTCCTGTCAATGGATTAGGGTGATCGACACGACGTACGGGTCGGCCGGCACGGGAGGCGCGGCATGATGGACGCAGCGGAATCCGAGGATGTGGCTGAAGCGGGTCCGGGCCCTTCCCTGCTCTACCTGCTCAAGCGGACCGAGTTGGTGGTGCGCGCGCGCCTGGAGGAACTGCTCAGACCCGCCGGCGTCACCGCTCTGCAGTACACCGCGCTGACCGTGCTGGAACGCCATGACGGGGTGTCCGCCGCGCAACTGGCACGGGACTCCTTCGTCACCGCCCAGTCGATGGCCGACATGGTCCGTGCCCTGGAGAAACGTGGTCTCGTGCGGCGCGAGCCACACCCCCGCAACGGGCGGGAGAAGGTCATCCGGCTCGCCGCTGCCGGGCGCCGGCTGCTGGCCGACTACGCCGAGCCGGCCGGGCGGCTCGAGGCCCGCATGGTGGCGGAACTCCTGCCCGCCGACGTCGACCGGTTCCGGGAGTATCTGAAGAGCGCGCACCGGTCACTGTCCTGACGTGGCTGCCGCGACCGCGACGAACACCGTGCCGGGGACCGGGCGTCCGGGCCGTGACCGGTGTACGCGCAGCCGTGCACGGGCAGCTCACAGTCCGCTCCGGTGGCCGATGGGCTGTGGTGCGATGCACTGGAGGGGACCGAGGACCGGGACGGACTGTGGACCGTGGCGGCCTTCATTGTGCCCGAGCGGGAACGGCCTGTCCGCCACCGGATCGGTCCTTCCGGAGGAGGGCGGCGGCGTTGCCGCCACGGACGGCGTCGAGGACGGCCTCGGACAGCCGGTCCTGGTCGCCGACGACCATCCGAGCGTCGGCGACCGGCTCACCCGCGAGGACCTGGTCCGGCTGCCGTGGGTGACGTACCAGCGCACCTACGACGCACCGGCCGTGCGGCAGCTCGGCATGCTCGGCATCGAGCCACGTGTCGAGGTCTCCGTCGACAGTTTCCAGCTACTGCCCCTGATGATTGCCGGCACCCGTCGTATCGCCCTCATTCAGGCACGTCTGGCCCGGCTGCTGGCACCGATCGCCGCGGTGCGGCTGCTGGACCCACCGTACGAGGCGGTGCCCCTGCGGGAGGCCCTGTGGTGGCACCCCGTGCACACCCACGACGCCGCACACATCTGGCTGCGCGAGACAGCCGCCCGGGTCGGGGCGCGCCTGCCCCGGACGCACGACGGGCAGCCGCCGTGCGTGGCGCTGACACAGAACGTCAACTGATTGATTCTCACGGCACTGGTCGCTGTCCCGTCCCTGCGTAGGGTTTCAAGGAGGCGGCAGTGCGGTGTTCGCGCACTCCGTCCGTTGCCGCGCCGAGTGTTCCGGCGCGCGTACCCACGACAGAAGGAAACACAGCTATGCGCGCCCTTGTGGTCGATCACGGTGGGGCCGGGCCCGTGCGGTTCGCCGATGTCGATGAGCCCGTGCCGGCCGGCGACGAGGCGTTGGTCGAGATACGGCACATCAGTCTCAACTTCGGAGAGCTCAACTACGTGGACCAGTGGCCGGCCGGCGCGGTGCACGGTCACGACGCGTCCGGCGTCGTGGTGCGCGCCGCGTCCGACGGGGCGGGGCCGCCCGAAGGCACCCGCGTCGCCGTGGGCATGGCGCCCCACGCGTGGGCGGAGCGGGTCGCGGTCAGTCCCGCCTCGCTCGGCATCGTCCCCGCGGGGGTGGACCTGGCCGACGCGGCCGCGCTGGGAATCGCCGGAGTCACCGCACTGCGGGTGCTGCGCAAGCGTTCCCTGCTGGCGCGCGACGTCCTGGTCACCGGCGCCAGCGGGGGCGTGGGGCACTTCGCCGTCCAGTTGGCGGCGCTGGCGGGCGCCCGGGTGACGGCACTCGTCGGTTCGCCGGACCGGGCCGCCGGACTCCAGGACCTCGGCGCCGACGAGGTCCTGACCGACCTGGCCGGGACCGAGCACCGGTTCGACCTCGTCCTGGACACGGTCGGCGGGCCGCTGGTGGCCCAGGCGTTCAGCGCCCTCGCCGAGGGCGGCACCATCCACCTGGTCGGTTACTCCTCGGGGCAGGACACCACGTTCCCGGCCGGAACCTTGTTCGGCTTCGGCGCACCCCGCTCCGTCGCCACCTACGGCGACATGACGCCGACCAGCGGCGAGCTGACGGATCTGCTGGGCCTCATGGCCGCCGGGAGGCTCTCGGCACCGGTCGGACTGCGGGGCGACTGGCGGGACGTGGACGACGCCGTCCAGGCGCTGTTCGCGCGGAAGGTACCGGGAAAGGTGGTCCTCGACGTGACCTGACGCCCGGGACGAGGACAAGACATGCCGCCCGCCGGTGGGCGGTTCGCGGCGGTGGACGAGAATGGACCCATGGACGTGCTGGCGGAGGTCTTGCGTGTGTCGGGTGCGCGTGGGGCGCTCGGGGTCATGCTGAAGGCCGGCGGAACCTGGGGCCTGTGGCTGGACTCCTATCCGGGAGCGGCACTGCACGTGGTGTCCCGCGGCACGATGTGGCTGCACGTCACAGGCGAGAAACCCCTTCAGGTGCACGCTGGAGACGCCGTCCTGGTGTCGCCGGGCACCGCCCACGGGATAGCCGGCGGCGCCGCCGTGACCATGGGTTCCTGCGACCGTGCGGCGGCGGCCCGGGCCTTCGGCGACGGCCGGGCCATGCGGCTGGGCTCGGCACCGGCGGAGACGGAAGTGATCGTCCTGCACTATGAGCGGGACCCGGAGGTGAGCACACCCGTGCTCGCCTCCCTCGCCCGGCCGATGCACGTCACAGCCGGCCAGAACGCGCAGCTCAGCAGGACCGTCGAACTCCTCACCGCGGAACTCGCGCAGCCCCAGATCGGCACCACCGCCGCCATCAACAGCATCGTCGACCTGCTGCTCGTCCAGTTCGTACGCGCCTGGCTGGCCCGCCACCCGCAGGAGCAGTCCGGCTCATGGCTGGGAGCGATGCGTGATCCGGTCGTTCGCGACGCCCTGGCCCGGGTCCACGCCCAGCCGGAACACCCCTGGACCACAAAGACCCTGGCCGCCGCGACGAACGTCTCCCGGGCGACGCTGACCAGGCACTTCCGGTCCGCCCTCGGACAGACTCCGGGCGCGTACATCACGCGGTGGCGCATCGACCTGGCAGCAGTGCGGCTCCGCGACACCCATGAGCCGGTCGAGTCGATCTCGTACGCGGTCGGCTACGCCTCCGCGCACGCTTTCAACCGTGCCTTCCGGCGTGCCCGGGGCATGCCCCCGGGCGAATACCGCTCCCGGCTTCGCAAGTGATCGCAGGCAGGCGAGCACGGCAGCGGCCGGCACGCCGCGCGTTGAGATCGGCCGGCCGGCCCCGGTACGGGGCACTCCGGCAGCCCTAACAGGCACGCGTGCGGACCACCACCGCGTCCGCCCGCCGCTCGACCCGTACGTGCCAGACCCGGCCGGGGACGGCGGCGGTGCGGGCCGAGTCCCCACCGGCTGCCACCTCGATCTCCGCGGGGTGCACCTCGGCCAGCCGGGACACGTGCTCCTGGACCGCGATCCGGGCGGCCCGCTCGGGCAGCGGCAGCCCGGGCGGCAGCCGGTAGATCCGGCTGGTGGAGCCGGGGAGGAAGTCGAACCGGCGGACCGTGTCGAGCGCGAGCGTGGTGATCCCGTCGCGGGTGGTGGACAGACCGGCCGTCGCGACGTATCGGAGCCCGGTCGCGAAGGCCCGCCGGTCCGGCAGGGACACCCGGTCGATCCCCGGCAGCCGTACCAGGATCTCCACCAGCCGGAACCGGGCCACGACCCGGCCCGCCACCTGGACCTGCGCGTCGATCACCGGCAGCAGCCGCTGCCCCTGGTCGAACCCGGCGAACCGCGCCTCGACGCGCACCTCGCCCTCGGTGGGCAGCGGCTCGTACAGGTCCAGCCAGGGCAGCCGGTGCGGGTACCCGACCATGTCCCGGGTCAGGTCCGGGATCCAGCGCCACAGCGACTGGGACGGGACGGCGTGCAGGAAGCCGTCGAGCAGGCCCTGCCCGAGTTCGCCGAACGGCGCGGTGACCAGCCCGGCGTCGAGCACCGCGCTGGCACCGGCGGGCCCGATCGACAGCGAGGTGAGGCAGCGCAGCGCCGGCCCGTGGAACAGTTCCCCGGATCGGTACGGGTCCGGCTGCGGCAGCCCGTCGGCCACCGGCGGCAGCGGCTCGGGAGGCGGCCCCGGGTCCCCGGTCGACGCGGTGGCCTCGGCGACCGTGTCGTACCGGGAGCCCGCGCCGGCCTCCTGCCGGACGGACAGCCGGACCGCGGTGCCGCCCTCGGGCGCGGGCCCGGCGTCGGTACGGATCCGGACCGGTCCGGGCAGCGCCAGCCAGCGGTGCAGCCGTACCTCGCGCAGCGCGGTGACGGGCCGTCCGGTGAGCCGGGACGCGGCGGTGGCGAGCTGGTCCACCGTGCTCATCATCGGCACCGCCGGCACCGCGTGGTTGGGGCGGTGGTCGTCCAGCCAGGTGTCGACGGCCGGGTCCAGGGCGAGTTCGCGGACCGCCGGGTCGCCGTCGACCACCCGGACCCCGATCGACGGCAGGTGGTAGACCCGCCGGCCGTCGACCCAGAGCCAGGCCTCGGCCCGTACGTACCGGCCGCGCGCGTCGGTCCCGTACGCGGTGATCTCTGCCTCGAAGGTCACCAGCGCGTCGGCGGGCACCACCTGCCCCCGGTACAGCCAGCGCACCTCCTGCCCGACGGCCACGGACTCGAACCGGGGGTCGGTCATCCCGGCCCCGGCGTCGCGTTCGGCCAGGTACCACTGGAGCAGTTGGACCACGCCCTCGAGGCCGAGCGAGCCGGGCTGCACCGGGTCGGTGAAGAAGTGCGCGCGGAAGTACCAGTCCCCGGCGTCGACCGCCCGTTCGGCCCGCAGCCGGCCCAGGCCGGCCGCGCCCGCCCCGGGCCAGTACCCGGTGATCCGGTCCAGCATGAGCAGCATCGGTCCGGGCAGCCGCAGCGCGCCGCGGCCGTGCCGCCCGGTCAGGCCGCGCAGCTCCACCACCCGGTCGCAGGGGGCGGCCAGCCGGGCGCGTTCGGCATCGGTGGGCGGCAGCCCCGGCTGGTGGCCGAACGACGCCGCCGGGAAGTACCCGAAGACCGTGGACAGTTCCATGACCGGTGCCCGGCCGCCGTCCCCGTCGACCGCCTCGCAGCCGACCTCGAAGGAGACGAGGGTGACGCCGTCGAACTCCGACAGGGACCGCAGCTCGACCCTGGTCCGCAGCGCCCGGGTCCCGGCCGGGACCTCCCGCAGCACGGTGCCGGTCCCCTGGAGGTTGCGGAAGAGCAGCTCGGGGGCGTTAGCCGGCTTGGGCACCAGCAGGCTCGCGGCCATCCCGCACGGTTGCAGGACCACCTCGCCGAGTACCGCGAACGGCATCACCGGGGCGCCGTTCTGCTCGAAGTACCAGACCTGTTCCGGTACGTCGTACTCGACGACCAGCCAGGACCCCGGCTCGGGCCGGTCCGGTTCGAGGCCGGCGGCGACGACGCGGGTGACGAACAGGTACGGCGGTCCGGGCAGCCGCGCGCAGCGCCTGCCGTCGTCGTACGGGGCGCCGCGGACGCCGAACGCGGTGCTGGGCCGGCCCCAGGCGGCGGCCAGCATCCGCGAGCGGTCGAGGGCCGCCCCGGCGACGGTGACCGCCCGCGGGTCGGGGCCCGTGTCCCGCAGACCGCCCAGCGCGGGGAGCGGAACCGGGTCGCCGCTGGTCTGGACGGCCGGTGGGCCCAGCTGCCGCCAGTGCTCCAGCGGCCAGTCCGGGACCAGCCGCAGCCCCATTCCGGCGACATGGAACGCCGGCAGCCCGTCCACCGTGCACAGTACGTCGGCGCGCAGGGTGGGCCGCGGACCCGCGGAGAGTGCGCTGACGAACACCTCGTAGCGGATGCGCCGGCTGCGCGGGGTGACCTGTCCCCGGCAGCGCAACCGGTAGGGCTCGCCGGGTACCGGTTCGAACCGCCAGCCGTCCCGGTCGAGGGTGAAGCCCAGCGCGGTCAGGTAGAACGCCATCGCCTGGAGGCAGCCCTCGAACATCAGGGTGCCCGGCATGCAGGGATCGTGGTGGAAGTGGCCGTCGAAGAACCAGTCGTCGGGCCGGACCGCGGTCTCCGCGCGCAGGTGGCCGCGGCCCCACGGGCCCCCAGTGGGGTCGAGCTCTGTCACCTCGTCCAGCAGCCGCAGCCGGCCCGCGCCCGGAACCGGGGTCCGCACATGGGCGCGGGTGGTGTCCCAGCCGGGGCCGAAGCACTCCGCGGGCCGGCCGGCGGCGAGGGCGCGTACCGCGTCGGGGCCGAAGGAGGCGGCGGGCGGTGCGACGGCCGGCGGGTCGGCCGTTCCCTCCGGCGGTGCTCCCGGGGACCAGCGCACACCGTCGGAGCCGGCGAGTTCCGCGTCGGTGAAGAAGCCGGCCTGCCCCTCGCGCACCGACAGCCGCAGCTCGTCGCCGACGTAGCAGTCGTTGCGGAAGAAGAACAGCCGTACTCCCTCGTGTGCGGCGTGGCCCTCGACATGGATCTCGTACCGCAGGGTCTCCCCGGCGGCCGGCGGCGGCCCGTGGTAGGTGACCTCGCAGCCCAGCAGCCGGTAGACCCGGTCGCCGTGGTCGAGCAGGTCCACCCCGAGCCGGCTGATCAGCAGCAGGTCGGCCTGGCCGGCCTCGACGCACAGACCGGCGGGCATCCGGCCGGCCGGGTCCAGGTACCAGGCGTCCGCAGGCACGTCGGTCTCGGTGTGGACCGTGCCGGTGGACATCGACCCGGGCTCCGCGTCGAGCCGGGTGACCCGGTCCACCAGAAGCATCGGGGGACGCGGCAGCCGGGTCTGCCGATGCTTGCCGTCCTGCGCGCGGAACGCGGGACCGAACACGTCGGAGATCCGCCCGTGCGCCAGGTACTCCAGGGTGGCGCGGTCGAGCGGCAGCGCGAGCGGACGGGGCTGTGCGGGACCCGACTCCGGGGGCGGCGGGAGGGGCGCGGCCGGTGTCAGGGGCGGGTGCGGTGCGGCCACCGACTGCGGCACGGTGTAACCGGTCGCCCCGGTGGTCACCGCGCCGGCCACCAGGCGCCGGGTGCGCAGGAACTCCGCGTGGGTCCCGGACTGCCGCTCCAGGTAGTCCTGCTGGGCGGCGGCGAGCCGGGCGTGCTGGGCGGCGGCCAGGGCCACCCACGGGGGGACGGACCCGGCCGCCGTACCCGGCAGGGCGGCGGTCCGTGTCCCGGTGCCGGTGGCCGCTGTCCCGGCGCGGGTGGCCGCCGTGTCCGGGGGCGCGGGCGCCGGGCCGCCCGCCACCCCCCCCGCCG
>NZ_JBQOUX010000147.1:0-16406 GCF_052216785.1 Streptomyces sp. JW3
CGCTCGGCCCGCGCCTGGGCGTCCCGGGCCCGCGCCAGCAGCCGGCGCAGTGCGGTGCCTTGCGCGAGTACGGCCATGGCGGCGGCGTAGGGGTCGCCGGCCGTCTCCTGGCGCAGCCCGGCGAAGTCCGCCGACTCCACCAGCGCGGTGACGAGCTGGTGGTTCACCAGCCGGGTGGGGTCCATCTCGGCGCGCTCCCGCAGCCGCGGGACGGTCTGGTACGCGGCCAGGAACACGTCGGCCAGCAGGTCGGTGGCGTGCGGGTGGCCCTCGGTCAGTTCCGCGGCGAGTTCCCGCAGACCGGCCGACTGCTGGTAGGTGTCCCGCCAGGCGAACCGTGCGAACCGGTCGGCGACCACGGCCGCGGTGTGCCGCTCGGGCGCCCCGGCGGACCGGCCGAGCCAGGTATCGGCCCGGTCCGCCAGCTCACCGAGGGTGGTCGCATCGCCGTTCACAGCCGGACCCGCGTCAGGCTCGCGTCAGTGCACACATGGCCGTTCACAACTGCGCCTGCACCATGCTCGCGTCCACGCCCAGCGCCTCGGTGAGCACGCGGGCGCGGACCGCGCGCCGGCGGCCGGTGACGCGGTCGATGGCGGTGGTGGAACGGCCCGCGCCCGCCGCCTCCGCGCGGAGTTTCTCCAGCCGTTTACCCGCCGTGGCGAGCTTGTGGTGGGCGTGCTTGATGACCCACTCGCTCAGCGCCTCGCGGGACTGCCCGGCCATCGCGTCGAGCTGGGCCTCCAGCTCATCGAGGGTGTCGGCGAGGTCGAGCGCCTCCTTGGCGTCCGGGTTGACCAGGTGCAGCACCTCCCGCTCGACGGTCGGGCGCTGGGCGGGCGAGTCCCACAGCACATGGGTCAGCACGGAGAGGTCGCTCGCGGCGACCGCCGGACGCCCGTCGAGGTAGGCGGACGCCTGGAGCAGGCGTACCGCCTGGCGCCAGCGGCGGTCGGAGGCGATGAGTTCCTTGCGGCGCAGGGCGGCCCGCAGGGTGCACACCGCGTCGACCACCGGGTCCGGGACCGCCACGTCCGGCACCGCCTCGGTCACGGCCTGCTGGAGCGCGGCCAGCGCCACGGTGGTGCGGACCGGCGGCTCGGGGCGGCTGACGGCGGAGCGGACCAGCGCGGCGAAGTTGGAGGGGTCGGCCAGGTAGCCGACCTCGACGCGGACCAGCAGCCGGTCGTAGATCGCGGCGGAGTCCTCGCCGGTGGGCAGTTCGTTGCTGGCCGTGATGGCGCCGATGAGGGGGCAGCGGATCGGCTCGCCGCCGTTCTCGGGGTGGTAGATCCGCTCGTTGAGATAGCCCAGCGTCTCGTTGAGCGCGGCCGTGGAGCACTTGAAGATCTCGTCGATGAACGCCACGTGCGCGGTCGTGGCGCGGCCCTCGTAGACCTGCCGGTACTCGCCCCGGGCCAGCGCGGCCACGTCGATGGGGCCGAACATCCGGGTCGGCGCGGTGAACTTCGACAGCAGGATCTCCCAGTACGACGCCCCCTCGACCCGGCCGGTCAGCTCCCGGGCCAGCTCGGACTTGGCGGTGCCGGGCGGGCCCAGCACCAGTGAGTGCTGACCGGCCAGCAGCGTCACCACCAGCGTCCGCACCACGTCGTCCCGCTCGTAGAAGCGGTCCGACAGCTCGTCGCTGATCGCCCGCAGCCGCGCGGCCGTGTCCCGCGCGTCCTGTGCCCCCATCTACGCCTCTCCCTCGAACCCTCGAACCCTCGGAACCCTCGCCCCGCCGCCCGACGCCGCCCGACGCCATCAGTCGCCCGCCCGGGCAACATAACGCGGATGGACCAGACCCGGGCCCGTCGTTCGTACCGGCCCGGTGGCCGACGCACCACCCCCGGCCGGCCGGCGCGGTACGGTCCACCGGCCGGGATGCGGCAGGATGAGCGGTCGCCGCTCGAACAGGTTGCCGAGCGGCGTGAACGCCCAACCGAAATCGAACAGGTGACGACGTGACACAACCCCGCATCCGGCCGTCGGCGAGCACTCTCGCCGCCGCTTGCGTCCCCGGAGGTGACCGGTGACCCGCGACCTCACCGCGAACGACCTGGTCGTGGCCGGCATCGCGCTGGCCACCGGGCTGCTGGCCGCCTTCCTGCTGCGCACGCTGCTGCGCTGGCTGGCCGGGCACGCCGACCGCACCCGCTGGAGCGGGGACGACGTGATCGTGGCCGCGCTGCGCACGGTGGCGCCGTGGGCGGCGGTCTCGGGCGGCGTCGCGGCGACCGCGGCGGCACTGCCGCTGACCGGGCCGGTCCAGCACACCGTCAACCAGGTGTTGCAGGTCCTGCTGATCTTCGTGGTGACGGTGTCCGCGGCCCGGGTGATCGCCGGGCTGGTGCGGACGGTCACGGCGTCCCGCTCCGGAGTCGCCGGGTCCGCCACGATCTTCGTCAACATCACCCGGGTGCTGGTGCTGGCCATCGGCTTCCTGGTGATGCTCCAGACCCTGGGCATCTCCATCGCCCCGCTGCTCACCGCCCTGGGCGTGGGCGGCCTCGCCGTCGCCCTGGCGCTCCAGGACACCCTGGCCAACCTCTTCGCGGGTATCCACATCCTCGCCTCCAAGACCGTGCAGCCCGGGGACTACATCCGGCTGAGCAGTGGCGAGGAGGGCTACGTCGAGGACATCAACTGGCGCCAGACCACCGTCCGCGACCTGTCCAACAACCTGGTGGTGATCCCGAACGGCCAGCTCGCCAAGTCGAACATGACCAACTTCATGCGGCCCGAGCAGGAGCTGACCATCACCGTCCAGGTCGGTGTCGCCTACGACAGCGATCTGGAGCAGGTGGAACGGGTGACGGCGGAGATCGTCACCGAGGTGATGACGGAGATCACCGGCGCCGTCCCGGAGCACGAGCCGGCCATCCGCTTCCACACCTTCGGCGACTCCCGGATCGGCTTCACCGTCATCCTGGGCGTCGGCGAGTTCAGCGACCAGTACCGGATCAAGCACGAGTTCATCAAGCGGCTGCACCGGCGCTACCGCGAGGAGGGCATCCGCATCCCCTCCCCCGCCCGGACGGTCGCCCTCCAGCAGGGCGCGGTGGTCTTCCCGCAGCAGCGCACCAGCCCGCCGCGGCCGCCCGCGGGCGGCGCGCCGCAAACAGTGGGCGAATCCACGGCGGACCCCTGTCGAGACCAGGCCGGTCACGAGATATCTTGATGTCGAGCAATGTTGCAGACGTGGAGCGGAGCACCGGTGACTGACTCGACCATCATCTATACGCACACTGACGAGGCCCCGGCCCTGGCAACGTATTCCTTCCTGCCGGTGGTCCGGGCGTACGCCTCGCAGGCGGGCGTTCCCGTGGAGACCCGGGACATCTCGCTGGCCGGACGCATCATCGCCGTGTTCCCGGAGTACCTCACCGAGGACCAGCGCATCCCGGACGCCCTCGCCGAGCTGGGCGAGCTGGCCAAGACCCCCGCGGCCAACATCATCAAGCTGCCGAACATCTCGGCGTCGATCCCGCAGCTCAAGGCCGCCGTCGCCGAGCTTCAGGCGCAGGGCTACGCGCTGCCGGACTACCCGGACGACCCGAAGACCGACGAGGAGCGCGACATCCGCGCCCGCTACGACAAGGTCAAGGGCTCCGCGGTCAACCCGGTGCTGCGCGAGGGCAACTCCGACCGCCGCGCCCCGGCCTCGGTGAAGAACTACGCCAAGAACCACCCGCACCGCATGGGCGCCTGGTCCGGCGAGTCGAAGACCAACGTGGCGACCATGGGCGAGAACGACTTCCGCTCCACCGAGAAGTCCGCGGTGGTCGCCGCGGACGGCACCCTGCGGATCGAGCTGGTCGGCGACGACGGCACCACCACCGTGCTGCGCGAGTCCGTCCCGGTGAAGAAGGACGAGGTGGTCGACGCCTCGGTGCTGCGCGTCGCCGCGCTGCGCGAGTTCCTCACCGCGCAGGTCGCCCGTGCCAAGGCCGAGGGCATCCTGTACTCCGTGCACCTGAAGGCCACGATGATGAAGGTCTCCGACCCGATCATCTTCGGTCACGTGGTGCGCGCCTTCTTCCCGAAGACCTTCGCGCGGTACGGCGAGACGCTCGCCAAGGCCGGGCTGACCCCGAACGACGGTCTGGGCGGCATCTACAAGGGCCTGGAGTCGCTGCCCGAGGGCGCCGAGATCAAGGCGTCCTTCGACGCGGAGCTGGCCGAGGGCCCGGAGCTGGCGATGGTCGACTCCGACAAGGGCATCACCAACCTGCACGTGCCCTCCGACGTCATCATCGACGCCTCCATGCCGGCCATGATCCGCACCTCCGGGCACATGTGGGGCCCGGACGGCCAGGAGCAGGACGCCCTCGCGGTGATCCCGGACTCCTCCTACGCGGGCGTCTACCAGGCCGTCATCGAGGACTGCCGGGCCAACGGCGCCTTCGACCCGTCGACGATGGGCACGGTCCCGAACGTCGGTCTGATGGCGCAGAAGGCCGAGGAGTACGGCTCCCACGACAAGACCTTCGAGATCCCCACCACGGGCACGGTCCGGCTGGTCGACCAGCACGGCACCGCCGTCCTGGAGCAGACGGTCTCCGCCGGTGACATCTTCCGCGCCTGCCAGACCAAGGACGCCCCGATCCGCGACTGGGTGAAGCTGGCCGTCACCCGGGCCCGCGCCACCGGCGACCCGGCCGTGTTCTGGCTGGACGAGGGCCGCGCCCACGACGCCAACCTGATCGCCAAGGTCGAGGCGTACCTGACGGAGCACGACACCGAGGGCCTGGACATCCGGATCCTGAACCCGGTCGAGGCCACCAAGCTGTCGGTGGAGCGCATCCGGCGCGGCGAGAACACCATCTCGGTGACCGGCAACGTGCTGCGCGACTACCTCACCGACCTCTTCCCCATCCTGGAGCTGGGCACCAGCGCCAAGATGCTGTCGGTGGTGCCGCTGATGGCGGGCGGCGGCCTGTTCGAGACGGGCGCCGGCGGCTCCGCGCCGAAGCACGTGCAGCAGCTGGTCAAGGAGAACTACCTGCGCTGGGACTCGCTCGGCGAGTTCTTCGCCCTGGTGCCCTCGCTGGAGCAGTTCGCCGAGGCCACCGGCAACAGCCGCGCCAAGGTCCTCGCCGACGCCCTGGACCGCGCGACGGCGACCTTCCTCAACGAGGACAAGTCCCCGACCCGCCGCGTCGGCGGCATCGACAACCGCGGCAGCCACTTCTACCTGTCCCTGTACTGGGCGCGGGAGCTGGCCGGGCAGAGCGACGACGCGGAGCTGGCCAAGGTGTTCGCCCCGCTCGCCGAGACGCTCACCGCGGGCGAGGCGAAGATCGTCGAGGAGCTGAACGCCGTCCAGGGCACCCCGGCCGAGATCGGCGGCTACTACCAGCCCGACCCGGCCAGGGCGGCCGAGGTCATGCGCCCGTCGACGACGTGGAACGAGGCGCTGGCGTCCCTCGCCTGATCCTCGGCTCCCATCCGGGAGCGTCTCGCGGGCACCCCGTCTCCACTCCGGTGGCGGCGGGGTGCCCGTCTGTCACCACCGGCGCCTGCCGTCCCCGTCCCCGTCCCCGGAGCAGTCTTGATCGACGCGCCGTCCCCCTTCGAACTGCTGCCCGGCGCCGCGCACTCCCCCGTGATCCTGCACGTGCCGCACTCCGCCCGGTCGATCCCGCCCGAGGTGCGGGCCGGGCTCGTGCTCGACGACGCGGAGCTGGCGCGGGAGCTGGACCACATCACCGACGCGCACACGGACCGGATCGCCGAGGCCGCGGCCGACCGGGCGCGCGTGACGCCCTGGCGGTTCGTCAACCGGCTGTCGCGGCTGGTCGTCGACCCGGAACGGTTCCCGGACGAGCGGGAGGAGATGGCGGCCGTCGGAATGGGCGCGGTGTACACCCGGACCACGCACCGCGCGGTGCTGCGGGCCGCCGGCACCGACCCGGGGCCGCTGGTCGAGCGGTACTTCCATCCGTACGCGCGGGCGATGACCGAGGCGGTCGCGGACCGGCTCGCCGCCACCGGCCGGGCGGTGATCGTCGACGTGCACTCCTACCCCAGCGAGCCGCTGCCCTACGAACTGCACGGCGCCGGCCCGCGCCCGCCGGTCTGCCTGGGCACCGACGCCTTCCACACCCCGCCCGCGCTGCTCGCCGCCGCGCGGGCGGCGTTCGCCGGGTGCGGGGGGACGGGGCTGGACAGCCCGTTCAGCGGGACGTACGTACCGCTGGAGTTCTACCGGCGGCGGGCCGAGGTCGGCGCGCTGATGGTGGAGATCCGCCGGGACACGTACCTGACCGAGCCGGGCGGCCCGGCCGGCCCCGGGCTGTCCCGGCTCGCCACGGCCCTGACCGAGCTCATCGACCTGGCCTCCCCCTGACCACCTGGGCGGCCACCGGCTGGAGCACTCCGGCGCGACAGGGGGCGGGGGCCCGGTGAAGGTGGGGGGATGACTCAGGAGACCGGCACGCTCACCGAACGGACCCCGCCCCCGGTGCGGGACTGGCCCGCGCTCGATCTGGACGGTACGGACTTCGACCCGGTGCTCGCCGAGCTGATGCGCGAGGGGCCGCTGACCCGGATCCGGCTGCCGCACGGTGCGGGCTGGGCGTGGCTGGCCACCCGGCACGAGGACGTGAAGCTGATCACCAACGACCCGCGGTTCGGCCGGGCCGAGGTGACGCGGCGTCAGGTGACGCGGATGGCACCGCACTTCAAGCCCCGCCCCGGTTCGCTCGCCTTCGCCGACCAGCCCGATCACAACCGGCTGCGGCGGGCGGTCGCCGGGGCGTTCACCGTGGCGGCGATGAAGCGGCTGCGGCCCCGGGCGCAGCGGATGCTGGACACCCTGGTGGACGGCGTGGTGCGGGACGGACCGCCGGCCGACCTGGTCGAACGGGTCCTGGAACCCTTCCCGATCGCCGTCGTCAGCGAGGTGATGGGGGTGCCGGCCGCCGACCGGGAGCGGGTGCACTCCTGGACCCGGGAGATCATCTCCACCTCGGGCGGGGTGGCGGGCGCCGAGCGGGCCAAGAACGATCTCTACGACTGGATCACGGGGACCGTCCGGTCCCGCGCGCACGATCCCGGCGCGGATGTCTACTCCCTGCTCGGTGCCGCCGTCGCGCGCGGCGAGGTCGCCGAGCAGGAGGCCGTCGGGCTGGCCGGCCCGCTCCAGATCGGCGGCGAGGCCGTCACCCACCACTGCGGCCAGATGCTGTACCTGCTGCTGACCCGCCCGGAGCTGCTGGCCCGGATGCGGGAGCGGCCCGCGGAGCGGGGCGCCGTCCTGGACGAGCTGCTGCGCTGGATCCCGCACCGCTCGTCGGTGGGCCTGGCCCGGATCGCCCGGGAGGACGTCGAGCTGCGCGGCCACCGCATCCGCGCGGGCGACCCCGTCTACGTCTCCTACCTGGCCGCCAACCGGGACCCGGACGTCTTCGCCGACCCGGACCGGATCGACCCCGGCCGGGACGCCGGCCCGCACCTGGCGTTCGGCAACGGGCCGCACTACTGCACCGGCGCCGTACTCGCCCGCATGCAGCTGGAACTGCTCGTGGACACCCTGCTGGACCGGCTGCCCGGACTGCGGCTCGCGGGCGGCGCCGACCAGGTGGCCTGGCGGCGCCGGACCATGATCCGCGGCCCGCGGACCCTGCCCTGTGCCTGGTGACACGGAGATCAGGCGCGCAGCCACTCGGTGACGACGACCTCGCCGCCGGCCCGCAGCCTGAGCGCGAACGGGCCGGACGGCGGTGCCTCGCCGGTGAACCGTCCCATGTCGTCGGCGGCCAGCGGCCGGGCCGCCCGGGGGCCGCTCAGCACCTCGATCCGGGCCGGCTGCGGCGGCAGCACCTGTCCGAACAGGCCCTCGGCGCTCACCTCGACGTCCAGGCTCACCTCCCCGGCGCGGAAGGTCAGCATCCGCGGCGAGTCGGTCTCCCCCCGGATGGGAAGCGCGTCGACCAGCGAGTCGAACGTCAGCTCGGCGAGTGAGGCGTCCAGGCCGTGCAGCGCGAACGCCTCCACGGCGATCCGGCTCAGCTCGGCCGGTATCGGGTCCAGGATGCCGGCCGCCTGCCGCAGCTCCTCCTCCAGCAGCGAGTCGTCGAACGCGCCGCCGTCCATGGCCTCGTCGTTGCCGTCACGCATCTCGCTCATGCCGCCCCCCGGGCTTCCAGTCGCGCCCGCAGGCGCCTCAGACAGCGCTGGCGCATCGGTCCGATACTGCCGACGGCGATTCCCAGCGCCGCCGACACCTCCTGATAGCTGGGCGGCGGCGACGCCATCAGCACGCGCAGCACCTGCCGGCACCGCTCGCCCAGTTCCTCGAACTCCTGCCACAGCCACCGGACGCGCTCGCTCTGGGCGGCGGCCTCCTCGGAGTCGAGCACCGACTCCTCCGGCGTGGGTTCGTCACTGACCCGGTCGAGCAGCTGCGGGTCGTCCGTCGGCGTCCACCGACGGGCCGCCTTGAGCACCTTGAGGCTCTCGTTGCGCGCGGTGCTCGCGAGCCAGGAGCCCGCCTTCTCCGGTTCCCGGAGCCGCCCCAGGTGCTGGGCGAAACGGAACCAGGCGGTCTGGTACACCTCGTGCGCGTCCGCGTCGGACAGCCGGTGCGCCCGCGCCACGGACCACACCAGCGGGCCCAGTCCTTCCACCAGCGCCTTCCAGGCCGCCGCGTCGCCGTCGGCGGCGGACTGGACTAGCGCCCCGACATCACTACGGTCCACGGCCCCACCCCTCGTGTACGACACGTCATCGTACGCCGTGGAGGGGGCCGTTCCGCCCGTCATGTCCCGTCGGCCGGGGAGTCGACGGGGACCGGTCGCCAGGTGGGCGGCAGCAGCGCCGGCACCTGGGCGCCGCGGACCTCCGCGTACTCGGTGTTCGCCGTCAGCAGTCCGCCGCGGGCCGCGCGGGCGTCGGTCTCCTTGTGCGCCGTCATGTGCGCGGCGATCAGACCGGCGACCACGGGGGCGGCGAACGAGGTCCCGCTCCACTGCGCGTACCCCTCGAACATCACCTGGTCCGGCTTGCCGGGTGCCTCGCCCGGCTCGCTCAGCAGCCCGGTGTGCCGGGGCGCCTGGCAGGTGCAGGCGTAGCCGAAGCCGTACCGGCAGGCGTCGTAGGTGGAGTGCTGGTAGACGTACGGGACGGGGGTCTCGAAGCCGGTGAGGGCGCTGGTGAGGCGCTCACCGGGGGCGTACGCCTTCACCCAGGCGCCGTGGTTGGAGAAGCAGGCGCCGAACTCGCCGTCGCCGCGCAGCGCGCCGACCGACAGCACGGAGTCCTCCCAGCCGGGCAGGTCGGCGTAGGCGGCGGGCCAGAACGGCGTGGCGCTGGCGTTGTTGCCGGCGGCGGCGACCAGCAGGGTGCCCCGCGCCCGCAGTTCCTCCATGAAGGCGTGCACGCCGAGCAGGCCGTCGGTGCGGCCGTTGGGGGTGCCGGCGGAGAGGCTGATGACGTCGGGCCAGCCGCCCTGGTCGACGGCCTCGAAGAGCTTGTCGCCGAACTCGGACTCCAGGATCGCCCCGGCGTCGTTGAGGGTGTTGCGTACCGTGATGTCCGTGTTGGGGGCGACGGCCGCGAGCAGCCCGGCGATGAAGGTGCCGTGGCCGACGTACTGGAGCAGGCAGCCCGCGTCGTCGCACTCCTGGATCTGGAGGTCGCCGCGGGTGTGCGCGAGCGGCGGGTAGGAGCGGTAGTCGCGCATGAGGCCGGTGTCGATGACGAGGACGCCGACCGCCGAGTCGGGGTCGTACGGCGTGCCGGCCGCCGCCGGGTTGGGCGGTTCGGTGCGCGGCACCGGAACGGGTTCGTCACCGGGACAGGCGTTGACGGCGATGTGCACCACGTGGTTGCGGCTGACCAGGCGGCGCTGGGCGCGGCCCTCGGCGGCGCGCAGCGACCGCAGCGCGTTCGCGACGGCCGGGTCGCCGGCGGCGGTGCCCTGGCCGGGGTCGCCGACCTGGATGCGGGTGATGCCGGAGCGGTTGGTCTCGGCGCTCGCGCGGCGCACGTGGTCGGCGGTCAGCCCGGCGGCGGCGGTGAAGTGCGCGCGCACGGTGTCCTCGACGACGCGCGCCTCCTCCCCGTCGCGGGCGAGGACGACGCCCTTCTCGTAGAGGAACTCGGCGGAGTCGTCGGGTCCCATCGCCAGCGGGACGTCGGGCATGGAGCGCTGGATGTGGCCGAACTGCTCGCGGAATCGCTGTGGTG
Source organism: Streptomyces sp. JW3 (assembly GCF_052216785.1). Lineage (NCBI taxonomy): Bacteria > Bacillati > Actinomycetota > Actinomycetes > Kitasatosporales > Streptomycetaceae > Streptomyces > Streptomyces sp. JW3. The sequence goes on from NZ_JBQOUX010000147.1 coordinate 10,198, forward strand.
CCATGGCGGATCCTCCCCCTGAGGCGGCGTTCGTCAATCAGAGTCCGAAGGCGGCCGATTGATACAGACCCGCACCTGTGTGACGTGGTGCGCTGGCACTACCATCCTTGAGGTGACAGCGGGAAGCGACTCGGTTTTCGATCTGCTGCCGATGGTGTTCGCGGCCCCGAACGAGGCACTGGCGCGGGCGGAAGGGCTGCTGGACACCGCTCCGCCGGCGCTGCACGCCTCGATCGCCCACCAGGTGATCGGCATCTGGCAGCGGGACTTCGGCGACACCCGGCTGGCGCTGGCCCATCTGCGCCGCGCCCGCGATCTGGCGGCCCGGGCGGATTCACCCGAACGGGAAGCCGATGTGCTGGCCACGCTCGGGGTGGCGCTGGTGCACACCGGCCGCACCCGGCAGGGACTGGCCGCCCTGGAGCGGGGCGTGGCGCGCGGCACCGGGCACACCCGGGCCCGGGTGCTGTTCCGGCGGGCGTACGCGTGGTGGGTGCTGGGCCGGCACGGGCAGGCGCTGGAGGACGTCCGGCGGGCGATCGTCGTGCTGCGGCAGGCGGGCGACGTCATCTGGACGGCGCGGGCGCTGACGCTGCGGGCCACGGTGCATCTGGCGCTGGGCGCGGTGGAGCGGGCGGAGGCCGACTTCGCGGCGGCGGAGGAGCTGTGGGGCGGCACCGATCAGGAGCACGACAAGGCGGACGCGGTGGAGAGCCGGGGGCTGGCGGCGTTCCGGTCCGGGGACGTGCCGGCGGCGCTGCGGCTGCTGGACGAGGCGAGCGAGCGGTACGCGGCGCTGGGCACGCCGATGTTCATGCTGAACATCCGGCGCAGCGAGGTCATGCTGGCGGCCGGGCTGGCGCCGGAGGCGCTGGCCGAGGTGGACCAGGCGATCGCGGTCCTGGACGGGATGGGCGGGCAGTCCACCCGCAAGGCGGAGCTGCTGCTGGTCGCGGCGAAGGCGGCGCGGGTGGGGGGCGACGCGCAGACCGCGATAGCGCGGGCGGCGGTCGCGGTGCGGCTGTTCGCGGCGCAGCGGCGCACCTGGTACGAGACGCATGCCCGGCTGGTGCTGATCGAGGCGCGGGTGGCGGCCGGGCGGGGTTCGGGGCGGCTGGTCGCGGACGCGGCGGCGGTGGCGGAGAAGCTGGCCTCCTTCGGGGCGCCGGCCGCGCCGGAGGCGTCGCTGCTGGCCGGGCGGATCGCGCTGGACCTGGGCTGGACGGCGGACGCGGAGCGGCATCTGGCGGTGGCGGCGCGCAGCCGGCGCGGCGGGCCGCCGCTGGCCCGGATGACCGGCTGGGCGGCGCAGGCGCTGCGGGCCCGGGCGGCCGGCTCCACGCGCGGGGTGCTGGAGGCCTGCCGGCGCGGTCTGGACGTACTGGACGACCACCGGATGACGCTGGGTGCCTCGGAACTGCGGGCGCGGGCCACCGCGCAGGGCGCGGAGCTGGCGGCGCTGGCGCAGGAGGCGTCGCTGGCCTCGGGCGGGCCGCGGCGGCTGCTGGTGTGGAGCGAGCGGTGGCGGGCCACGGTGCTGACCGCGCCGCCGGCCCGGCCGCCGGCCGACCCGGTGCTGCTCAGTGACCTGACCGCGTTCCGGGAGATCGCCGCGCGCGCCGAGGAGGCCCGGATGGACGGCCGTCCGGTGGCGGCGCTGGAGCGCGAACAGCGGCGCCTGGAGCGGGAGATCCGCTCGCGGACGCTGCACATGCGCGGGGAGGCGCCGGGCGGCGGCGACCGGTTCGACGTCGGCCGGCTGCTGACGGCGCTCGGCGGGGACGTACGGCTGGTGGAGCTGGCGGTGCTGGACGGCCGGGTGCAGGTGCTGCTGTGCGGGCAGGGGCGGGTGCGGCGGTTCGAGGCGGGGCTGCTGGCGGAAGCGGAGCGGGAGGCGGAGCACGTCCAGGCCGGGCTGCGGCGGCTGGCCCATCCGGGCGCGGAGGCCCGGCTGCCGGTGGTGGAGGCCGCGGGGCGGCGCCTGGAGGAGCTGCTGCTCGGTCCGGCGGCGGAGCACCTCGGTACCGGGCCGGTCGTGGTCGTGCCGCCGGGACGGCTGCACCGGGTGCCGTGGGCGCTGCTGCCGGCGCTGCGCGAGCGGGTGCTCAGCGTCTCGCCGTCGGCGACCAGTTGGCTGCGCGCCCGCGAGACCGCGCCGCCGCCCGGCGGCCGGCACGTCCTGGTCCGCGGCCCGGGTCTGGCCAGTGGCGGCGCGGAGGTCCCGCTCCTCGCCGAGGGCTACGGCGGTCGGGCCGCGCGCCCGGGTGACGCGTACGCCGGCGCGCCGGCCCCGGCCATCCCCCACCCGCGCGGCGCGCCGAGCCGGCTGGAAGACGACGGACCCCACCCGCGGGGCGCCGGGGGCCCGCCCGCGTTCCCCGGCGAGGAGTACCGCACGGCGACCGCCCGGCTCGCCCACGCGACCGGCACGCTGGAGGACCACGGCCCCCGTCCCCGGAGCGACGGAGGCCACCTCGCGTTCCCCGGCCAGGAGGACGGCCCGGCAGCGCCCCGGCTCGCGCACGCGACGCACGCGACCGGCGCCCCCGACAGCCCCGGCGAAGAGGGTCGCCCGGAGGCGTCCCAGCATCCCCACGCGCGGGGTGCGCCGATGGTGTTGGAGGGGGACGGGGCGCGGGTGCCCCAGGTGTTGCGGGAGTTGGACGGGGCCGCGCTGGCGCACATCGCGGCGCACGGGACGTTCCGGGCGGACAGCCCGTTGTTCTCGTCGTTGCGGATGGCCGACGGGCCGCTCATCGTGCACGACTTCGAACGCCTGGACCGCAGCCCGTACCGGATCATCCTGTCCTGCTGCGACACCGGCCGGTTCGCGTCGGTGGGCGCGGACGAACTGCTCGGCCTGGTCACCGCGCTGCTGCCGCTGGGCACGGCCGGCGTGGTGGCGTGCAGCGCGCCGGTCAACGACGCCGCGGTGGTGCCGTTGATGCTCGCGCTGCACAAGGGCCTGGACGCCGGGCTGTCGCTGGCGGAGGCGCTGCGCGACGCGCGGGCCGCGCTGCCGGGCGACGCGGTGCACCAGGCCACCGGCTGGGCGTTCTCGGCGTTCGGGGCGGCCTGAGCCGGGCCGGACGCCGAGCCCGCCCGGTCAGGCGGCGGTGCGCGCCCGGGACGGTTCCACCAGCCGCGGCAGCGTGCCCCGGTCGCCGCCGCCGAGGCGGGCGTAGGCGCTGTAGAGGTGGTTGCCGACGGTGCGGACGGAGAGCGTGAGCCGCTCCGCGATCTGCCGGTTGGAGAGTCCGGCGGCGGCCAGGGTGACGATCTGCCGTTGCCGGGCGGTGAGTTCGCCGAGTACCAGGCCGGACAGGGCCGGGGTCCGGGCGCCCTGGCAGCGGCGGGCCAGGGCGACGGCCCGGGTCCGGGCGGTGCGCGCGGCGCCGGGGTCCCGGTGCGCGCGGGCCGCCTGGGCGCGCGCCTCCGCCGCGAACAGCAGGAAGCCGCGCCGCTCCAGTTCCCCGGCGGCCCGGTCCAGGGCCGCCCCGTCGCGGCGCGCGAGGGCGTCCGCGTGGGCGGCGAACACCCCGGTCAGCCGCCCGGCGGCGGGCCCCGGCGCGCCGAGCCGTACGGCGTCGTAGGCGTCGTCGCCGACGGCGGCCAGGGCCGCGGCCAGGTCGCCGCGCGCGGCGGCGGACCAGACGGCGGCCCCGGCGTCGGTCACGGCCTCGCCGGACTGGGCGCGGGCGAGGGCGAGTTCGGTACGGCAGGCCGGGTCGCCGGGCGCGGTCCGAAGACCCTCGCGGGCCCAGGCCGCGGCCTCCCGCAGCCGGCCGCGCAGCCTGGCCAGCCGGGCCCGCACGGCGGCGTCCCGGGCCGGTACCCGGGCCCCCTCGGCGACCAGCCACTCCCCCACCGGCGCCGCGGTGTCGCGTACGTCGGCCCGCTCGGCGCGCCGGACGAGGGCGGCCGTCTCCGCCTCCAGGGCGCGTCCGCAGCCGCCGGGGGCGCGGGTCAGCCGCCGGGCCCGCAGCCGGCCGGCCGTGGCACGCAGTACCGGGCCGTGCAGGGGGTGGGCGAGGCGGACCGTGCCGTGCTCGTCGTCGACCTGGACCAGGCCCGCGGTCTCCAGCCGTTCCAGCACGTCCAGGTCGAGGTCGTCCAGGGCCGGCGCCAGGGGTTCGGCGAAGGCCAGCCGCTCCAGGGTCTCCCGCTGCCCGGGCGGGACCCGGTCGAGGACCGGCGCGGTGCGCTCCCGCAGCGTCGCGGTGACCGGCAGCGGGCCGCGCCAGGACCACTCGCCGGTGTCCTGGACCGTGCCGAACGGCCCCTGCTCGCGCAGCGCGCCGAGCAGTTCGCGCAGCAGCCGCAGGTCGCCGCGGCACAGGCGGTGCAGCCGGTCGGCGGTGAGCGGCTCGGGGGCGGTGCCGACGGCCACCGTGAGCAGGTCGGCCGTCTCCTCGCGGGGCAGCGGGCCGAGGCCGAGGCGGGGCAGCAGTTCGCCGGTCCACAGCCGGGCGACCGCCTCGGGCGCGGCGGCGGTGTCGGTGACGACGACCAGCAACCGGGTGCGGCCGTGCACGGCGAGCTGGTGGACCAGGGCGGCGGAGGAGTCGTCGAGCAGATGGGCGTCGTCCACCAGCAGCAGCCGGACACCGGAGAGCAGGTGGACGGCGCGGGGCAGCGTGACGCCCTCGGGCAGCAGGTGGGCGAAGGCGGCGAACGGCAGGTGCCGGGTCTCGGGCGTGCCGGCCGCGCGGACGTGGTCGGTGCCGGCGACCGCCTCGGTGACCAGCCGGGTCTTGCCGCGGCCCGCCGGGCCGGTGACCACGAGTCCGGGCCGGCCCGCGGCCACCGAGCGGCGCACCAGCTCCAGTTCGTCCGCGCGTCCGGTGAACGGCCAGGTCCCGCCCCGCGGCGTCGTCGCTCCCCGCTGCGGGGACGTCATGTCGAAAGTCGTCACGACAAGGAGAGTCCGGTTGCTCAGTTCTGATACAGGGGCAGTTGAGTAGCCCTCGACTCAGGCGCCGGGGCCGCCCGGACGGCACGCTGATCACATGACCGCCCGCTACTGCTCGCTTCCGCAGGCGCCGGCCCCCGCGTTGGCGCCGGGGCTGGCCGCCGAGCGGCTCGGCGCGCTCGTCGGCGGACGGCGGATGTGGGTCAACGGCACCGTGCTGCACTACTACTTCTTCGACGGTGCCGACGACGCCTCGGTCATCACGGTCCCGGGTACGGGCCGTACCCGCCGGGTGTCGTGGGTCGGGAGCGAGGAGCAGCGCGACCTGGTGCGCTCCTGCTTCCGTGAGTGGCAGGACCTCGGTATCGGGCTGGTGTTCACCGAGGTCGGCGACCGCTCGGAGGCCGAGCTGCGGATCGGCTTCCAGGCGGGCGACGGCTCCTGGTCGGCGGTGGGCAAGGACGCGCTCAGGGTCGGGCTGAACGAGCGGACCATGAACTTCGGCTGGGACCTGGCCGCGTCCGGCGACCGCTGCACGGCGCTGCACGAGATCGGGCACGCCCTGGGGATGCTGCACGAGCACCAGAGCCCGTTCGCCGGGCTGCACTGGGACGACGAGGCCGTCTACACGGAGCTGTCCGGGCCGCCCCACCACTGGAGCCGGGACCGGACGTACTTCAACATCCTGCGCAAGCTGGACGCGGACGAGGTCAACGGGGTCGTCTGGGACCCGCAGTCGATCATGGAGTATCCGTTCCCGTCGGGTCTGGTGCTGGAGCCGGAGCAGTACCGCGGGGGGCTGCACCCGCCCGGCACGCTGTCGGCCGCCGACAAGGAGTTCGTGCTGCGCTGGTATCCGCCGGCCCGGCCCGGCGGTCCGGCCGCGCTGGTGCCGTTCCGTTCGGTACCGCTCGGGCTGGGCGCGGGTGAGCAGGCCGACCTGGTCATCGATCCGCCGGAGACCCGCGACTACACCGTGGGGGTCTTCGGGGAGGGCGACACCGTCGTCGTGGTCTTCGAGGAGCGGGACGGCGAGCCCCGCTACCTGGCCGGCGAGGACGACGGCGGTACGCCGCACAACGCCACGATAGGAACACGGCTCGTCAAGGGCCGCCGCTACGTCGTCCGGGTCCGCCTGTACTCCGCGTGGGGTCCGGGCGAGACGGCGGTCATGTGCTGGTGACAGCACGGACCGCCACACCGGAGGGGGAGCGCCGCAGACCGGCGCCGGGGATGCGGCCGGGTGCGTTGCCTTCGGGGGAGGGAAACGCACTCGGCCGCGCCGCGGGGGGGGGGG
>NZ_JBQOUX010000148.1:0-16376 GCF_052216785.1 Streptomyces sp. JW3
CGCGGCTCGCGGCTCGCGGCTCGCGGCTCGCGGCTCGCGGCTCGCGGCTCGCGGCTCGCGGCTCGCGGCTCGCGGCTATGGTGCCTTTACCGTACTTCAAGCTGGTTGGCAATCCTCGGGTGGTTCGAGACGGGTGACCGCGTATACGGTAACGAACCACGGTGGCGGCCGTGCAAGCACGGGTAGCGACTCCCGCCGCCGTGTGACCCCAGGTGATCGCTTGAGTGCCGCGTGTTGCCTATGAGGTGCTAGGTTACGCCGACAGGGGAGTGACGGACGGGTTCCTGGGGATTCGGCGGCAGCCGCCTACGTCGTAAGCCGTCGCGTCTGCCCATCCGACGCGACGAGGAAACCGTCGTTCAGTACAGGCTCGACCACAAGTGGGGAACGTGGCGCAAGCAGGGTCGCATTCGGCGGCAGGCCAGATGACCGGATACCTCTACCAGTGCGAACTGGCCCTGCTGGAACTCGCCGAGCGCAGCTGGGACGACATCACGGTCGAAGTCCGTATGGAAGTCCTCGACGACATCGAATTCCTGTACGAGGAAACAGACGACCCGTTTGTGCTGCTGCAGTCCAAACACCGCGAGAACACCGGGCGGCTGAGCGAGACCGGCAAGGACTTCTGGCGCTCGGTCGCCTCGTGGATCGACGCGCTGACCGCGCTGGGCCGCCTGTCTACCGGGACGATGCCCCTGCTGCGGCTGGTCACCACCCAAGTGGCGGCCGAAGGCACTTTTCTCCACCAACTGCGCCCGGGTACCGGCCGCTCCGTAGCCGACGCCCTAGCCGGCATGGAGCAGGTCGCCCGGGCCGCCGAACCCGACACCACCGCCAAGGACCGCAAGAAGTTCACCGACCTCACACCGGCGCAGCGCTACCGGCTCGTCTCCGCCATCGAGATCAACGACGCGTCGCCGCTGATGTCAGACCTCGACTCTAGTCTGGCCCGGATACTGGGGATCAGGCCTGGCCAGCACGCCCGCGCCATCCTCGACTACATCAAGGGGTGGTGGTACGGCATGGCCGTGGAGTTGCTGGACAGGAACGGGCCACGGGCCACGGTGACCGCCAAGGAACTGCAGTGTCTCCTGGAAGAGACCCTCGACCGGTTCGCGGGAAAGAACCTGCCCGTCACCGAGACGCTGCGCCGCCTCACCGCCGCTGAGATCGCCGCCTACAAAGACCACCTGGTTGTCGCGCAGATGCGGTGGATCGGCCTGAAGGACCGAACGGTCGCCACCCACCTGCGTGACTACCACTATGCCCGCGCGCAGCGCTCAGCATGGCTGCGCGACTTCACGATCACCGAGAAGGCGCTCGAGGACTACGAGCGCCTCCTGTGGGACGAGTGGGACCACGTCTTCACCCGCCACACCGACACGATCGAGGACGACACCCCCGCCGCCGAACGCAAAGCCGTCGGTAAACGCGTCCTCGACGACTCCATGGACAAGGCCGCCGGCATGCCCGCCCGCCCCGGCAGCACCACAGAGGGATGGATCGGCCGCGGCACCATGCACAGCCTCGCCGGCAGGGCACAGAGCACCGAGGATGATGAGTCCGTCGGCTGGCATCCCGACTATCCCGACCTGTGCCAGAACCACAACGAGCAGCCAGGCCAGTGACCATGACCAACCACCGCGTTCCGGAAGCACAGGCCCTGCTCAACACGGCCTTCGGCGCCTACCTCCTGGCCACCGGCGTCCACGCCGCGACCAAGAAGGCCGACCGCCCCCTGCCCTGGCCCAGCGCCTTCCTCGTCCTGCCGTTCGTACTGCCCACCGACACCCGCAAGGACCTGCCCACCCAGGCCGTCCACTCCATGTCCGCCTGGCTCACCGAACACCCCCAGCACCAGGCCGCGTTCGCACAGCGGTGCGCCGCGCTGACCGACTACACCCGCGCCAGCCTGCGCACCGCCCTCCGCCACCACGCCATCGAGGTCACCGCGACAGGACTGCGCTGCCCCCGCGCGCCGAAGGCCGCCTCGACAGCCGCGAGCGAGGAAGTCGCGGACTGCGCCCGCCGCGCCGGCCTCGTCGGCCGCTGGCTCGCCGTCGTCGACCCCGCCCTGGCCTACAGCCTCCTGGGCGTCCGCCCCTGACCACCCTCTCTGCAAAGGAGCTTGCGAACCACCATGCAACTACTCGCCCTGGCCCTCTACCACCGAGACGGCAGGCCCACCCCGAGGGTGGTGCGGTTTCGCCCCGGGGCGCTCAACATCCTCACCGGCGAGTCCGAGACCGGGAAGTCCGAGATCCTCGACATCGTCGACTACTGCCTGGGACGCAGCACCCCCAACCTGCCTGACGAACCCATCGACCGGACCGTGGGCTGGTACGCGCTCCTGGTCGCCTTCCGCGACAGCCGCATGCTCCTGGCCCGGCCCCGGCCCGCGGGTGCCTCGACCACCCAGGCCATGATCCGCACCGGCGGCGACACCCTCGATCTTCCCCGCGCCGACGAACTGACACCGAACTCGAACGTCGCCGCATTGCGCAGCCAGGTCAGCGCCCGCCTGGGCATCGAGGACTTCCGTTTCCAGCCTCCCCCCGGCGCCGCACGCGCAGCCTTCGACGTCTCCATCGCCCAAGCGGCCCTGCTGTGCTTCCAGAACCAGAACGAGATCGCCGACAAGAAAGCCCTCTTCCACCGCCAGACTGAGACCGGCATCGCCCAGACCCTCAAGGACACCCTGCCCTACTTCCTCGGAGCCGCCGGCCCCGAACAGGCCCTGCGCCGCTACCACTTGAGTGAGGCCCAGCGCGCCCAGCGCGCCGCCCAGCGCAAGTTCGACGACGCCCAGCGCCACCGCGAGGCCGTGGACGCGAGCGGCGTCGCCCTGCTCCGCCTCGCCCAGAGCGAAGGACTCCTGGAGGAGATCCCGCCGGCCCCCGACCCCGCGGAGATCCGCGCTCTGCTAGAGCAGGCGCTCACCGTCACGGTGTCGACCGTGGGTCCGGTGGACCTGAGAGACCGGCGCCAGGGCCTGAGCGACGAGCGCCGCGAACTGCGCGAGAAGCTGCAGCAGCTCGACGAGGCACTCGCCCTGGTGGACCGCTGGCAAAAGCAGGGGGAGGCCTTCACCGGTGAACTCCACTTGCAGCTCGGCCGCCTCCAATCCATCGGTCTCCTGGGCCCCGAACGCGATCACGACACCGCCGTCTGCCCGATGTGCACGCGCCCGCTCGAGGAGCCCGACGCATCGGCCGCCGAGATCACCACGCTCACCGAGCAGCTCTCGGAAGAACTCGACCATGCCCAGACCATCCAGCCGATCCGCGACGAGCACCGCCGCTCCCTCCAAACCGAGCGGGCAACCGTCGTCGAACGCTTCCGGGTCAACGGGGCGCAGCTGAGAGAACTCGCCGCTAGCGACGAACGCATGCGCAGCCTCCAGGACCAGCACGTGCGCATCGCCCGGATCCAGGGACGCATCGACCAGGCTCTCACCGCCGGCACAGGATCACCCGCCGGCGACATCGGCGAACTGCGCAACAACCTGATCCTGGCCCAGGAGAACGCCGCCACCCTCCAGGCCCTGATCGACGAGGACGACGTCGTCGCCGAGACGGAACGGCGGCTCGCCGACATCGCCGTCAACATGACCGCCTGGGCCCGGCGTTTGAACCTCGGCCAGGCTGTATCGGCGGACGAAGTCGCCATCAGCTTGAGCCAGCTCAACGTCGTCGTACGGCGCCCCGAGGGACGCCTCCCGCTCAACCGCATCGGCAGCGCCAAGAACTGGATCGGCTATCACATGGTCGCCCACCTCGCCCTGCACACCTACTTCCGCCTCCACCACCGGCCCGTCCCCGGTTTCCTCATGCTCGACCAGCCGACCCAGGCCTTCTTTCCCGCGAAGATCAAAGACGCCACCACCGTCCAGGACGCCGACTGGGAAACCGTCACGGCCTACTTCGAACTCCTCAAGGACGTGGCCGACATCAACAAAGGCGCACTACAGATCATCGTGTGCGATCACGCCAACCTCACCGAGGAACCCTGGTTCCAGGACGCCATCGTCGAGAACTGGCGGCCGGACAACGGACAGCGCAAGGCCCTGATCCCCAACGACTGGCTCGACTGACCTCCTGAAGCGCTCAGACCCGGACCACGCCCTTCCAGGTCCCGCCACGGCTGAGCCAGCGTCAGCCGGGTCTGTCCAGCCAATGGTGTAACTCGGGTGGTGTGGGTTAGCGGCGGCCGACGGAGAGTCGGCCGTCGAAGGCGATGTCGAAAGCCTGCAGGGCGGGCTTCCAGCGCAGCGTCCAGCGTTTGCGTCCCTGACCGGTGGGGTCAAGGCTCATGACGGCCATGTAGACGCATTTGAGGGCTGCGGCCTCGTTCGGGAAGTGCCCGCGGGCCCGGACGGCTTTCCGTATGCGAGCGTTGACCGACTCGATCGCGTTGGTGGTGCAGACGACGCGGCGGATCTCGGCGTCGAACTGGAGGAACGGTACGAACTCGGCCCAGGCGTTCTCCCAAAGCCGCACGATCGCCGGATACTTGGCGCTCCACTCCTCCTGGAACTCCAGGAACCGGTCCTCCGCCGCACTCGCGGTCGCAGCGGTGTAGACCGGCTTGAGCGCGCGGGAGATCTTGTCCCAGTCCTGGCGGCCCGCGTAGCGGAACGACGCCCGGATCAGGTGGACGACACAGGTCTGGGTCACCGCCTGGGGCCAGACGGCCGAGATGGAGTCGGGCAGGCCCTTGAGCCCGTCACAGACGACCATGCACACGTCCTCGACGCCCCGGTTCTTGATCTCGGTCAGCACCTGGAGCCAGTATTTGGCGCCCTCTCCGCCGTCGCCGGCCCACAGGCCGAGGATGTCGCGGGTACCGTCCACCGTGACCGCGAGAGCGACGTAGATGGGCCGGTTCGCCACCTGCCCGTCGCGCACCTTCACGTGCACGCAGTCGATGAAGATCACCGGATAGACCGGGTCCAGCGGCCGGTTCTGCGACTCGGCCATCCCGTCCATGACCTTGTCGGTGATGGTCGAGATGGTCTGCTTGGACACGCTCGCGCCGTAGACCTCGGCCAGGTGGGCGGAGATGTCGCCGTGCGTCAGACCGCGCGCGGACAGCGACAGGACCATCTCGTCGACACCGGTCAGGCGCCGCTGGCGCTTCTTGACGATCTGCGGCTCGAAGCTGCCGTCGCGGTCCCGCGGCACCGTGATCTGAACCGGCCCCACGTCGGTCAGCACGGTCTTGGACCGGACCCCGTTGCGGCTGTTGCCGCTGCCGGCACCGGCCGGGTCGTGCTTCTCGTAGCCGAGGTGGTCGGTGATCTCACCTTCGAGAGCGGACTCCAGCACTCGCTTGGTCAACTGCTGCAGCAGCCCGCCCTCACCTGTCAGCTGCAGCCCGCTCGCGCGGGCCCGGTCGACCAACTGCCCGATCAACTGCTCGTCCAGCACGTCCGCCGACAACTCGGACGGCCGGACCCCTTCAACCGCCTCGACAGAGACAGCCACGTCGCTCATCAGGTGCTACTTCCATGATCGGGAGTTACACCGAAGACCGTACAGACCCGCGAGAAGGCCACCGCGAATGGCCGGCAGTTGAGACGATCTTGCTGTGTCTGGTTTGATCACGGCGTCCGAGCCGTCCTGGATAGCCCCGTTCACCGGGCTGAGCCCGCGGCAGTTCGGCAAGCTGGTCACCGCGCTGCGGCGCGAAGGTGCGGACCCGGTTCGCAAGGGTCGGCCGTGGAGCCTGCCGCTGCAGGACCGAGTCCTGCTGGTCACCGCTTACTGGCGAACGAACCTGACGCTGCGGCAACTCGCTCCGCTGTTTGGAGTATCCAAGTCGGCTGCCGACCGGATCGTCGATCAGCTCGGGCCGTTACTGGCCCTGCGGCAGCGCAAGCGATTCCGCAAGGAGACCGTGCTGATCGTGGACGGCACCCTGGTTCCCACCCGTGACCACACGGTCGCCGAGCAGTCGAAGAACTACCGGTACTCCACCAACCACCAGGTCGTCATCGACGCCGACAGTCGCCTGGTCGTCGTGGTCGTCCGACCAGTGCCCGGCAACCGCAACGACTGCAAGGCATGGGTGGAATCCGGGGCCAAGGCCGCCGTCGGCAACACCATGACGATCGCCGACGGCGGCTACCCGGGCACCGGCCTCGTGATGCCCCATCGGCGCCGCAAAGGCGAAGAACTCCCCGACTGGAAGCAGACGCACAACAAGTCCCACAAGCAGGTCCGCGCTCGGGTTGAGCATGTCTTCGCCCCGCATGAAGACCTGGAAGATCCTGCGCGACTGCCGCCTCAAGGGCGACGGTGTCCAGGACGCCATGAGCGGCACCGCCCGCCTCCACAACCTCGCTCTCACCGGATAGACGAGCGAGCAGGACAACGGTTGACCTCCTTCAACCCACCCCGAAGATCAGTTACGGGACAAGCCTTAGCCCATGCACGGGGGTTCACGCGCCACCAGCTCCAACGCTGGGGTGCGGACGCGGCCACCGACGAGGTGATCAGCGTGATGGCGGAACTCGCCGGGAACGCCCTGCGTCACACGGCTGCCGCCAGCGAGGGAACCTGGATGGCTCTGGGCACCAGCCCGCGCACCGTGGTGTGCATCGTGCTCGACCCCAGCCCCCGCCACCCCACCCCGCAGGTGGCCGACAGCCTGTCCGTCATAGGGCGTGGGCTGAACGTCGTCGCTGCCCTGTCCGCAGCATGGGGGTGGAGCCCGCAGGACCGGGGCAAAGCAGTCTGGGCCCGCATCCCCCTGTGACGGTATACCTCACCTCGGTATGAGGTCTGGCGGCAGTCGAGAAGCTCGGAGGATCCGGATTCGGTGTCCCGGTGAGCGGTACTGGCCTTTCGGTCACCCCCTTCTCCTCGGGCCGCCGGACCCACGCGCGTGTGTGTGTCGGTGTACGGGGTCATGGGCAGCTCTTGCCGTCCCGGGGTGCCCCCGCCCGTGCGGGCACGCGTTCTCGCGGCGCTGGTGATGCTTCCGATGGCGACGGACACGGCGGCCTCCCCGACCACAAGACGACCACCGCGACCCGCCGTTGCTAGCCCGGCCACACTGCATCGACCGGGACCGGGCGCCGGCCGGCCCCGCCGTCGATAACGCCGCCCACACCGGCAACCACCCGTCATCCCACGGCCCTGAGCCAGGAGGACCACGCTGGCCTGAAGGAAGTCTCTGCCCATTGCCCCGAACTGGAGGCAGTGGACCGTCGGCCGCCCCGTACAGGGATAGCGAGATCGCGCCTGGAGAGCCGAGCCATAGGGCCAAGATGTCGTGCAACTCCCGTACGGAGCGCTCGTGTTGGCGCTCGGTCGGCATCCAGTCGTCGTCGAGGATGTACATGCTGCGGGCGACCCGGCGGAGGATGCCCTTGTTGACCCGACGGCCAAGCTCGCCACGCAGGCCAGCGCCGCGTGCATCGTCCACTCCGATCCCCCGAGCGATCTTGCAGGCACGCCGGGAATGTGCCGTGTCAGTCCGCATCGACTGCAGTGTTCGGTCGCGTCGACCCACCGGAGCCTGTCCCGCAGACGCAGGTGCGCAACACCAGTGTCGCGCTGGTGTTCACCTCGGGGCTGCGACGGCGGGAGGGCGAGGAGAGGTGGCCGCCGGCGGCTACACGCCGCTGAAGATCTTTTCGAGCCTGATCTTCCAGAGAGGTCAGGTATACGGGCCACCTGCGTCCTTTACGCGCGGTCTCTTGGCCGGCGTCGAGGCTGGGCAGGCGTGTGCGGGCAGCTCCCACCGGACTTCGTCGTTGTCGTGATGGTGGTGCCAGGTGGTCACGAGGTGGGCGCGGACCAGCTGGTCGAGGAGGTCCTCCAGTTGCTGGGGCGGCTGCCCGCACTGGCGGGTGAGGGCATCGAGTTCGCCTCCGCCCGCCGCGGCGGTGCTGTGGGCGGCCAGGGCGAGTGCGGTCAGCCGCAGGGCGGAGGGCAGGCTGGGCGGGGCGGCCAGCGGGGTGGGGTGCAGGGCCCATTGGGCGGCGCGGATACGCGCGGCGCGTCCGGGGGCCTGGTGGAGGACGGCGTCGTCGAGCAGTTGTGCCTGGACGGGGGAGCATCTGCGGCTGGGGCGGTGCAGCCAGCCGGCGTGCTCCAGTTCGAGCCACAGTTCCGTGCGGCCGTGGAGCCGCATGCCGCGCAGGAAGCCGTGAGGCAGGCGGATCTGGCCGTGGAGGTCGGCGCGCAGCGCGCACTGCAGGGCGAGCAGCCGGGCAGCGGGGGAGGAGAAGCGGGGCAGTGCTGTGGCGAGATAGGTGAGCATTTCGCGTACGCGCTGCCGTTCTGCCGGGCCGAACGCGGGCGTGCTGCGCGCAGAGCGCGACGTGCCGGCGGTCGGCTGGGCGCGTCCGGTGGCGAGCAGGGTGGGCGGTACGACGGCGGTGTGGCTCATTGCTGCCGCGCAGGCGGCGCAGGCGTCGGCCAGCCGCCACGTGCGGCCGCTGCGGTCGCAGGTCAGGGCGAGCAGGACGGGTCCCGCGCAGCCGCGGTGGCGGGGGTGCCAGTGGCAGCCGAGTGCCCGGCACTGGCAGGTGCGCAGGTGTCCGGGCAGGGTGTCGGCGCGGGCGTGGCGGGCCAGGTGGGTGAGGGCGGCCGAGCGAGCGGAGGCAGCCGGCAGGACGGGGCTGTGCGCGCAGCGGGGGCAGGCCAGGGCCGGTCCCCCCGTCTGCGGGCGTAGGTGCACTGTCCAGATGCGCTGCACCGTGGCGTGTGTGCTGGCAAGCCGCATCGGCTCGTTGTCCCTTCCGGTCTGATCCGCGCCGGCCTTGTGCGGTGGTCTCCCGGTGCCGGGCACGAGGGGAGCCGCCCGCACCGTAGTGCAGATCCCTGCACTAGCGCAGCGCGGGCGCCCGGTGCGCCCATCTGCAGTGATAGTGCAGAAATCCGCACTGACAGGGCAGGTGTCTGCACCGTCGGATGGTCGGGTGAAGATCTTGCCGCCCGACCCGGACCGCGACGCTCTGCGTGTGACGCTGGCGCGGCTGAGGAACGCGCGCGGGTGGACCTTCGACGAACTTGCCGACCGCAGCGGCTTGGCCCGGCGCACGCTGATCGACCTCGAACACGGCCGAGCCGCCGGCACCGTCACCACGTGGCACGCTCTCGCGCACGCCTTCGATGTCCCCATCGGCCAGCTGCTCGGCTCGCTCTGCGACGACCACACCCCGCCTGGACCCAAGGGCGCCTGACTTCGGTCGCGTCAGGCCTGGCACGCCGCGCAGATCACCCGAACCGGCGAGCATGCATAGAACGCATACTCGTCGAACCGAGTCGCTGTTCGAAAACGCTGGGCCGCCCGGGGGACTGCCCGCCCGCCAGCCCCGCCCTCGGGGCGTGCCGCCTGGCACGGTCCTCGCCATGCGCCCCAACTCCGCCTCCGGCTGCCACTGGGACGGCAGCCCCCGCACCGCACCGGCGCGCCGTCCGCTGCGGGTGGCGGCCACCAGCCCCAGCCGCCTGCTGCGCGCCGGTCAGAGCGGCCGCTGCCGCCACTGCGGCAACCGCATCGACCTCTACCCGCGTGCCGACGGGCGGCCCATCGCCCTACATCCCGCTGAACTGGCCACCGCCCACGCCCCTGCCTCCTGCCACTGGCACCTGAGCTCCGGGATCGCACACCCGCACAGCGACGGCAGCGCATGGTGCCGCATTCCGCACGCCGTGCTCTGCCCGCAGCGCACGCCCATCTGCCGGATCAGCCCACCCCTGAAGTCGGTGCGCCGCCAACTCGCCGTACGAACCCGTCGCCTGATCGACACCGGTGTCTTCACCACCCCCACGGCCGCCCCCACCAGCGCAGCACCTGACGGCCCCGACCGCCCCGTCGTGCGGATGCTGCTGGGCCACTACCTCGCCGACGGCCCCCTGGAGACCATCCGCTGCGTAGCCCAGACCAGCCACCGACACCGCTGCCCCCGTCCCGTCCTGGCCCCGGACGCCCCTCCCGGATCCTGGAGGCTGCTGCCCATCGGCACCCAACGCGACCAACTCGCTCTTCAGACGACGGCCGTCTACGACCTCAGCCAGCTGCCCCATGCCGAACAACGGCGCTGGCGTATCCAGCGCTGCCCCGAACACGCCATCACCCACGGCGCCGCTGACCTGGCCCTGGCCGGATGGCAGGTCTTCGACCCCCTCCTGCACGCCAAGCACCTGCGTACCGGCCTGCCATACCCACCGGCACACGGCAGCGAAGAGAAGTGACAATGCCGCACCACGCCCTGGAAATCCTCCTGACCCGCCCTCTGGCCCCGGCTGAACTCCGCGACGCCGCCCGCGTGCTGCCAATCGCGACCAACCCCGACGCCACCCGCCTCATGACCCTCGTACGCGCCAAAACCCCCGGCCGCGCCGCACACCGGCTGCGCCAGCACCTCGCCACCCGGCTCCCCGTGGACGTGATCACCACCCACTACCCGGACGTCGGCGGGCAGGTCCTGCTCAACCTCGCTTTCCCGCCCGCCCTCCACGCCACGATCCGTCAGGCCGCGCTGGAGACGGGGCAGAACCCGGAACTCTTCGTGAAGCTGGCCCTGCACCGCGCACTGGCCCAGCACGCCAGCGACGAGGCCGACCGGCTCGACCGGGCCGTGCAGCACCTGCTCGCCGGCACCCCGGCCGCACACCTCCTGGCAGCCGTCGGCCACGCCCTGACCCGCACCCCCGGAGCAGCCCTCGCATGAACCCGACCGACGAACAGACTGCCGCGGCCGACGCCTTCCACGCCGGCCAGCACCTCGCCCTGCAGGCCGGCGCGGGCACCGGCAAAACCACCACCCTGGCGCTGCTCGCCCGCACCACCAAACGCCGCGGCCGCTACCTCGCCTACAACCGGGCCATCGCCCAGGACGCATGCACCCGCTTCCCCGGTACCGTGCAGTGCAAGACCGCCCACGCTCTGGCCTACGCCGCCGTCGGCCACCGCTACACCCGCCGCCTGAACGCCCCTCGCCGCCCGGCCTGGCAGACCGGGCAGGCCCTCGGCATCATCAAGCCGATCCGCATCGGCGAACGCGACCTCTCACAAAAGACCCTCTCCAACGCCACACTGCGCACCGTGGCCGGCTTCTGCCACACCGCCGATGAGACGATCACCCGCCATCACGTCCCCCGCCTGCGCGGTCTGGAAGACAAGGACCTGCACACCCAACTCGCCGCCCACATCGTGCCGTTCGCCCGCAAGGCCTGGGCCGACCTGCAGCACCCCGACGACGGGGCCGTCCGCTTCGACCACGACCACTACCTGAAGATCTGGGCCCTTGCCCAACCGAAGATCGACAGTGACTTCCTGCTCTTGGACGAGGCCCAGGACACCAACCCCGTCGTCGAGTAGATCTTCCTTCATCAGCGCGGTCACGCCCAGCTGGTCATGGTCGGCGACTCCGCCCAGGCCATTTACGACTGGCGCGGCGCCAAGGACGTTATGACCGGCTTCGACGGCACCCAGCTCGCTCTGTCGCAGTCCTTCCGCTTCGGCCCGCAGCTCGCTGAGGAGGCTAACCGGTGGCTGGCCATTGCCGACGCCCCGATCCGCCTTACCGGCACCGTGACCGTACCCACCGACCTGGGACCCGTCACCCGCCCCGACGCGGTGCTGTGCCGCACCAACGTCGGCGCCATGGCACACGTCATGGACCTGCTGGCCACCGGGTACCGGGTGGGCCTGGCCGGTGGAGGAGACAGCCTGCGGGCCCTGGCCTTGGCTGCCCGCGATCTCAAGGACGGACGCCGCACCAGCCACCCCGAACTGGTCCTGTTTCCCTCCTGGGGAGACCTGCAGGACTATGCTGCCCATGATCCGGCCGGTCGGGACCTGCAACCGCTGCTCGATCTCGTCGACACCCACGGCACGGACGCCATCCTCAGTGCGGTTGCTCAGCTCGTGCCCGAGCAGAAAGCTGAGGTGACCGTATCGACCGCCCACAAGGCCAAGGGCCGGGAATGGGCCCGCGTGAAGATCGCGGACGATTTTACCCCGCCCAAGGACAGCGATCAGCAGGATGACACCGGGCGCGCGGTGCCCGGCCCGATCAACGACGCCGAAGCCCGCCTTGCTTACGTAGCCGTCACTCGCACCCGCCGACGACTCGACATTGGCGGTCTGTCCTGGATCCGGGACCCCCCCGACGGCAACCCGCCGCTCTGAGATGAACTTGGGCTGCCCTCGTCCCGGACGCCAAAGCGGCGGTGTCGCCAGTCTCTGAAAAGTGGTTCTGGATCACTTTCAGTGCCGGAGCCACGGAGGGTCACCACAACCGCGATCATGAACGGCCGTGGCTGATGTACTCCTCCAGGACCTGTGGTTCCACCGGGTCGAAGATGTTGTGGTCGAAAGCGTCATAGCCGACGGCGAGTTGGTGGTCGTGCGGGCCCGGACGGCTGTCGGACGGGCTGCGTGTCCGGCGTGTGGGACGGAGTCGGGCCGGGTACACAGCCGGTACGTACGTCGGCTCGCCGACAGCGCGGTCGGCGGCCGTCCGGCGCTGATCGAGCTACGGGGCCGCCGCTTCCGCTGCTCTCAGCAGGGCTGCTTGCAGGTGACGTTTGCCGAGCAGGTCGACGGACTGACGTTCCGGCACGGCAGACGCAGCGCCGGGCTGCAGACGGTGCTGGAACGGGTGGCGGTGATGCTGGCCGGCCGGGCCGGTTCTCGCCTGGCCCACACGCTGGCGGCCAAGGTGAGCCGCTCGACCCTGTTACGGCTGGTCCGCCGCCTGGAGGACCCCGAGACCCCGACACCGCGGGTGCTCGGGGTCGACGACTTCGCACTGCGCAAGGGCCACAACTACGGCACCATCCTGCTCGACATCGAGACACACCAGCCCGTCGACCTGCTGCCGGACCGCACTACCGGGACGGTGGCCCGATGGCTCGCCGAGCATCCCGGCGTCGAGGTGATCTGCAGGGACCGTTCCACCGCTTACGCCGAGGCCGGACGCCTCGGCGCCCCGGACGCTGTGCATGTCGCGGACAGGTGGCACATCTGGTCGAACCTCGCCGAGGCGG
Organism: Streptomyces sp. JW3; assembly: GCF_052216785.1. Classification (NCBI taxonomy): domain Bacteria; kingdom Bacillati; phylum Actinomycetota; class Actinomycetes; order Kitasatosporales; family Streptomycetaceae; genus Streptomyces; species Streptomyces sp. JW3. The sequence continues at coordinate 13,014 of NZ_JBQOUX010000148.1, forward strand.
TCGAGAAGACTGTCGTCCAGCACCGTGCCCTGCTGCGCGAGTCCCAGGACACCACCATTGCGGCGGCTGCCGAGGCCCTGGAAGGGCTGGACCTCGACGTGGCTCCCGCGGGGCCGCGGACCACCGGCCGCCTGTCCGACCGGGTTCGCGAACAGGACGAGGCCGTCCACGCTCTGCTCGAACAAGGCATCGCGATACGGGAGATCAGCCGCAGGCTGGGACTGGCCCGCAACACTGTGCGCCGCTACGCACACGCGGCGAGTGCGGACGAACTCCTGGTCGGACGGTGGACCGGCCGCACCAGCATCCTCGACCCCTACAAACCTCACCTGCACCAGCGGTGGGCCGAGGGCTGCACCGTCGCCCGCCGCCTGTTCGAGGAAGTACGCGAGCGTGGTTACCCCGGCGGCGAGAGCGTCGTGAAGGTCTACGTGGCAAAGCTCCGCGCGGACTTTCCGCCCACCCTGCCTCGCAAGGCTCCGTCCTTGCGGGACGTGACCAGCTGGCTCACCCGCCATCCCGACCGCCTCACCGACGACCAGGCCCAGCAGCTCAAAGCGATCCTGGCTCGCTGCCCCGCCCTCGACCGGACCGCCCACCACGTCCGCACGTTCGCCGAGTTGATGAACGACCGCCAGGGCAAATACCTCGACCAGTGGATCACCCGGGTTCAGGCCGACGACCTCCCTGCCCTGCACACCTTCGTCACCGGCCTGGGCCAGGACCTCGACGCCGTCGTCGCCGGTCTCACCCTCCGCTACAGCTCCGGAGCCGTCGAGGGCCAGAACAACAAGATCAAGATGCTGAAGCGGCAGATGTTCGGCCGCGCCCACTTCGGCCTCCTCCGCAAACGGGTCCTCCTCACCGCGCGAGGCCGTTCATGATCGCGGTTGTGGTGACCCTCCGTGGCTCCGGCACTGAAAGTGATCCAGAACCAAAATTCAGGAACCGTTGACACAGGTAGCAGTGGAGGGGTGCCGCCGTCGGCATGGAACGTGTCGCGCGGGCCGATGATGTGTTCCTGGTGCAGGAGGCGGGAGAGTAGAGCGTCGTCGAGGAGGTTGACCAGCCCGTCGCGGTCACTGTGACGGCCCGACAGGCGTGTGCAGTACGCGGCGCACCGTCGAACACGATGACACTGCCAGGGGATAGGCGATGACCACGTGCGGGCCAGGTGGATTTCTTCGGCGACCAGGTCCCGGATGGGGGAGTCGTAGCCCTCATCGTCGTGGAGGTAGCGGTAGATCTGCCGGATCATCCGCAGCAGCCACCGCCCCGTGCCCAAGCCCGTTTTCTGGTCGACGGCAACCAGCACCTGGGCGAGGAGGCCCAGCTCAGGGCCGAAGCGGCAGAACGACGTCTCTACGCTACGGGGGCATCCTGTAAGGAGGGCATCTCCGGCCGGAGGCCCTCCGTCGATGGCGAGGTAGGTGTCTCGGTCGTCCGTGAGCACGGTGACACCGCGGTCCTCAGGTCGTCCAGCGCCCACGCAGACCCGGTGGCGCGAACATAAGGGTGCCGAGCCCGGGTGTGCGACGCCTCCTGTCTCAGGGAGGCGTCGCACACATCCTGCAGCCGGGCGTCAGCGCGGTCCCGAGTGGGTCTCGGCTGTCGCATCTGCGGTCGGCGCGGCCGGAGCGAGACCAGTTCGCTGCCTGAAGCGCCGCCTGACGCTCCGCGCTGCGACCAGCGTGAGTGCTGCCGCAAGGCTCGCTAGATATTCGGCTGCGGCTGCGCTGAGAATGTTCACTGGCCGGCCGCCGGCACCGGGGCGGACGGGCTTGCCTCAGCACGATGGCGCAGACCCAGTCGCCTCAGCTTGCGGCGCACCCGGTTGCCGAACGCATCCGGATGGTCGGCGCCGCCCAGAGCCGCGGCCTGGGCCCATGTCACGCGCTGCGCACCGTAGGCCATGGCTACGGCTCTCTCCATGGGTGCCAGATCCGCGAGCACGGCAAGGACGCGGCAATCCTCCACCTCGCCGTGCAACAGGCCGTTCTCCGGGCGCCGGTCATCGCTGACCACATCTCTCAAGGACACTCCCGACGCGACCGGGGCCTCCAGCAGCCGCACCGTGCGGCCGCCGGATTTTCGCTCCCAGAGCGGCTGCAGACAGCGATGTTCCCTTTCGGTATGACGGTGGAGCAGCTCCATGATCTCGGCATCGCCACGCAGGTGCCGGCCAAGAGTCGCAACCCAGTCACCCAGCAGGGCCATCTCCACGGCCGCGCGCCACGCGTGCGGTCGGCCAAGATGGAGCCACGTCCGAGAGAACTCGTCCACGGCTGCCGTGTCACCCTCGATGCAGGCGTTACGTGCCACCAGCGCGGCCATGACGGCCTCACGGGTGGTGAATGCTTCTGGCCCGCTGAGCTGTTGGGCGAGTGTGTGCAGGACGGCAGCGATGAAGTTCACGGGGGAGTGCCTCGCGTCGGTGTCCCTTCTCCGCCGCCCCCTCTCCAGCAAGGCGATCCAGACGTCCTGGGCGAAGGCCCCGTCCTGTTCCTGGTCGACGTTCACGGCGTCATCGGGCAGACCCTGTGCTCTCCACATGCGCGCCATCTCATACAGGTGGCGCACGACAGCCCTGCGGGCTTCCTCACCGGCGCCGGGCACGGGTGTGGTCACTTGCCTGGTCATCCGGCGCAGCCGCTCGAACACTCGGGAGGCCGCAGGCCGAGCCTGCGCCAGCCAGGTCCCGTGCTGCACGGGCACCGGTTCGATTCGCACCGCATACACCGCCTCGTGCAGGGTCTTTCCCCTCGGGCTCGGCCGGTTGAGAGCCGGACAGCCCGCCTGCCCATCGCGGGGGCAGTCCGGACAGAGGTAGCGAAGGAGGGCGTTCCGGTCCATCAGCTGTTCCTGCGCGTAGCGCAGGAACCGGATGGTCCGCAACGCCAGTGCCTCGTCCTCGGGCGTGCAGTCCTCGATCGGTGAGGCGAAGCGGGCAGGCAGGTGCGTGGCCCGGTCCTGGGTGTCGACCAGCAGGCGAAGCACCCAGCTCTCCAACGCGGCATGAAGCGCCGGGACGCCGACGCGGTCATCGTCCTCGAGATCCGAGTAACACAGCAGGACCATGTGAAGCTCCTTACCTGTAGCGCATGATGAGGCTGCTATCCCTAAGAGGTCGTTTCTGTTGGTGGATGGGTGCCGGGCATCATGGTCGTCGACGGGAGCCGATGGCGAGAGGGCGGGTGCGGCAAGTGTCTGGAGGCGTACAAACGGCTTTGACCGAGCTGTGGCAGCAGCACTGGCCCGATTGTCCTCCGGTCGGGTACAAGCTCCGCGTGAGCTTGTTCCGCTTTGACGGACACCATCGGTGTGGTGGTCAGGCTGCGAGTGCGGTCTCGTATTCGGCGGGAC
>NZ_JBQOUX010000149.1:0-16293 GCF_052216785.1 Streptomyces sp. JW3
GCCGTACGCCGACCCGGCCGACCGGCGGGTGGCGCTGTACCCGGAGCCGCGGGGGCGCCGGCCGGCCGGCCCGCGGCACCGGCACGTCCGCGGGGTCGGCCCGACGGGCCCAGCCGGCCAGCCACAGGGCGTCGCAGAGCTGCTCGGCGTCGGGGTCGAGGCCGGCCTCCCGCAGCGTGCGGACGAGTTCGGCGAAGGGGTCGGCGCCGGGCGGTCCGGGGCGTCCGGGACCGTGACGGGCCGCTGCGTCGGGCATCAGCGCGTCACCTCGGGCGGTCGAGCCGCTGGACGAGCAGGTCGGCGAGGCGGTCCCGGCTCGGCGCGGCCGCGGCGTCGGTGAGGTAGATGGCGTTCAGCAGCTGGTCGGCCGCCAGCAGTTCGCTGCGGGACCGCTCCAGGAACCGGGTGATCAGGTCGTCGCCGGCGCGCGCCGCCTCGTCACCCAGGTGGGCCCGGACGAAGGTGGCCAGCCGCTGGTGGTCGGGGCGGCCCAGCTCCAGGTGGATGCAGCGGCGCATCAGGGGCGGCGGGAAGTCCCGCTCGCCGTTGCTGGTCAGCACGACGAACGGGAAGGCGCGGCAGCGCACCCGGCCGTCGCGCACCCGGACCTTCACCCCGTCCGCGGTGAGCACCTCGGCCTCCCCGTCGGGCAGCCGGTCGGCGATCCGCTCCAGCTCGGGGATGGCGAACTCGCCCTCCTCCAGCACGTTCAGCAAGTCGTTGGGCAGGTCGATGTCACTCTTGTCCAGCTCGTCGATGAGCAGGACCCGCGGGGTGTCGGAGGGCAGCAGCGCGGTACCGAGCGGCCCGAGCCGGATGTAGCTGCCGATGCCCTCCACCGCCCCGGGCGACCCGGCCGCCGAGCCGAACCCGCCCTGCGCGGCGATCTGCACGTCCTGGAGCCGGGCGATGGCGTCGTAGTGGTACAGCCCGTCCTGGAGCCCGGAGCGGCTCACGATGGACCAGCGCAGCACATTGCCCAGCCCGAGTTCGTACGCCACCGAGTGGGCCAGCGTGCTCTTGCCCGCCCCGGGGCTGCCGGTGACCAGCAGCGGGCGGCGCAGATACAGCGCCGCGTTGATCATCTCCAGTTCCTCGGCGCCCGGCCGGTGCAGCTCGGCCATGTGCCGGTGGGCGCCGAGCCGGCGGTCCTCGGAACCGTCGCCCGCGCCCGTCGCCTCGTCCCGGCCGGCGAAGTCGCGCCAGGGCGGCGGAGCGGGCAGCCGCTCGATGCCGCCATGGGGCTCCCCGGCGCCTCGGTAGATGAGCCACTCACTGGATTCGGTCATGATCCGGTCCTCGTCGTCACTCGTCCACAGGGGCGGGCGGTCGAACGCCCCTCACGGTATCGATCCTCAAGGGGCCTGGTAAGAAGGCCGACGGACTCGGGGGCGGGCGGGGGCGCGGACATGGCGGCGGGCCGGGGCGCGGCCCCGGAGGCGGGCGCGGTCAAGGAGCCTCCAGCAGGTCGCCCGCGCCCGGCAGCGGCTGGTGCGGATCGTCGTAGAGCAGGGCTATGCCGGCCGCCCAGAAGGTCTCGGGCTGGCCGACGCGGAGTTTGCGCCGCAGGTCGTGCACGATCTCGGGCAGTTGGTGGGCGCTCGGCGGGCCGGCGATCTCGTCGAACGTGCCGCGGTGGAACTCGCCGCACACCGCCTCGGGCGAACCGCGCCGGCTGCGCCACAGCGCGACGCTGAAGCCGCCGCGCACGATCCGGGCCAGCTCGGCGGCGTCGTCCTCGTAGCGGTCGTCGCCGAACTGGCAGAGCACGGGCACCGTGGCGTGCGACAGACCGCGCAGTTCCTCCAGCCGGGGCACGGGTCCGCGCAGCCCGTCGTCGCAGTCGAGCACCTCGACGGCGGCCCGGTGCCGGTGCAGCCAGCGCCAGCGCGCGCGGCGCTCCTCCTCCAGCTCGAACGGGTCGACGGCCACCGGCCCGGCCCCGTCGCCCTCGCCGCCCTCGCCTGCCTCGCCTGCCTCGCCTGCCTCGCCTGCCTCGCCGAACGGGTCGTCGTCGCCGAACGGGTCGTCCTCGACCAGCCGGTCCCGGTCCTTGCAGCGCAGCACGACCTGGCGCAGCGCGCCCACCGGCTCGGCGTCCGGGCCCAGCCGCCAGTCGTCGACCGCCAGCCGGCCGAGCAGCCGGTAGGGCACGGCGACCTGGAGCACGGCGGGCCGGCCCGGCCGGTCGGACTGGCGGAACGCCTCGACCAGGGGGGCCGTCAGCCGCTCGGCGAGCTCGGTCAGCGGCACCTCGTCGGCGCCGGTGAGGCGGCGCGCCTCCGCGCCGAGCGGGGCGACGGTCACCGACCAGTCGCAGCGTTCCGGGTCCCAGTGCCGCTGTTCCAGTTCGACCAGGACGACCGGCTGCGCGGGGCTCGGGTACGGGCGGACCGTGCCGGGGCGGTGCGTCGGCCGCTCCTTGGACCAGTACCGGTTCAGGACGTGGCGCTGCCGGGCCCCGAGCCGCTCGCCGGCCCGCCGCACCCAGTCCCACAGCGCCTCCTCGGCGGCCGGCGTCCGGGGTGTCACGTAGGGCCGCTCGGCGCCGATGACCCGGACCGCGTAGCCGAGGACGAGGTCGAGCGCGCCGTCGTCCCGGGCACTCTCGTACAGGGCGCCCAGCCCGTCGCGCCAGCCGCGCGGCGCGGGCAGCGGCAGCGGCGCCTCGAAGTCCGGCAGCGACTCCAGGATGTCGAGCAGCGAGCGGGTGCTGGCCGGCGGCGGGAGGTCCGCGAGCCGGCCGAGCAACTGGACGCGCTCGTCCGGGCTGAGCGTGCGGCCGGGCCGGGCGCCGAGCTGGCTCTGCACGTCCACCCAGGTGTGCCGGCGCGCGGCGGGGTGGCGCTGCCGGTCCCGGTGGTAGCGGTCGTGGGCCTGGAACACCGCCTGGTACAGGTCGTCGTGCTCGGCCGCCAGCGGCTCGGCGGGCACCGGCAGGGTGCGCAGTTGTTCCAGTCCGATGGAGGTGCCGCCGCGCGCGTGGTGCGCCCGGGACTTGACGATGCCGATGACCTCGCCGCGCACCGGGTCGATCACCGGGCCGCCGGAGACGCCGTACGGCAGGTCGTTCTCGCCGAGGCGCATCTGGACGTCCGCGGACCAGCTGCCGATGGTGCCCTCGACGCTGAGCGTGCCGTAGAGCATCTGGAGCTGTCCGCCGTACTCGGTCCAGCCCGCGTAGAGCACCTTGCCGTCGCCGTAGTACGCCGCCGGGCGCTCGGACACGTACACGCACTCGTGGTCGACGGGCTCGCTCAGCCGGATCAGCGCGAGGTCCGGTGCCGGCCAGTTGCCGGCCGCGGGGGCGGCGCCGTCCGGCAGCGTCGCCACGACCTGGCCGGGGACCGCGGACCTGCCGCGACCCGGCGCCGGCTCGTAGACCACGGCGACTTCACCCCCCTCCCCCTCGCATGCCACGTGCGCGCAGGTCAGAACCCAGTTGGGAGCGACGAAGAAGCCACTGCCCAGAAAGCCGCCGGGTTCGTCCAGGGCATACCCGGCCCCCGCCCGATGAATGCGCACGGTGGCCGCCATGACGAGGCCACTGAGCGCACGCCGGGCGGCATCGAGGGCGCTCGACGCGCCCGGGGCGTGCCCGCCCGTCACGTCCCGCCCCCGGCCGCGGCACCCCCGGTGCCGTCGTGCCCCGCAGCGCCGGGGGACGCGCCGTCGCGCGCGCCACCGGCCGTACCGGACGATGCGCCCCCCGCGCCCTCCTCCGGCTGCCCCGGGGCGTACGGCACCGCCGGTCCGCTGTTCCAGGTGAGGGTGACCGTGAGGCCGGCCTTGGCCTCGCCGTCGGCGAGCAGGCCGACGACCTTGCCGGCCTTGGCGGTCAGCTCGATGCCGAACTGCACGCTGACCTCGTCGGGCCGCACCGCGCGCAGCGGTTCGGCCAGCGACCGCGCCACCCCGGTCACCAGCGCGTGCAGGCTCTCCACGCTCGCCTCGACCCGCTCGGCGAACCCGGTGTCGCTGTACGCCAGTCCGTCCGGCCGCCCGGACAGCTCGGCCGCGCCCGAGATCCGGGCCCACACCGGTGTCCCGTCCGGTAAGGCGATCCGTGCGACTCTCGTCACTTCCTGGCTCATGGAAGTCCCCCGTTCCCCCGCGTCCCCCTGGAGTCGGCCGCCTCGCGAGGCCGGCCGCCGGGTTCCGCCGGCGCGAGGGCTCCGGCGGCCCCACCGGGCCCGCCACTCCCTGCGCCTATCCTTTTTCCTGTCTTCTCCGGTCCTTCCCGTCCGGTTCCGCACCGGGCGGAGAAGACCGCACCTCTTTTTCCCGCAGGAACAGGGTCCTTCCCGCACGGGACGCTCCCTACCCCTGCGCCGACCGACGGAGCACCACCCATGTACTTCACCGACCGCGGCATCGAGGAGCTGGCGAAGCGGCGCGGCGAGGAGGAGGTCACCTTCGAGTGGCTCGCCGAACAACTGCGCACGTTCGTCGACCTGAACCCGGACTTCGAGGTCCCGGTGGAACGCCTGGCGACCTGGCTGGCCCGCCTGGACGACGAGGACGAGGAGTAGAGAGCGGCCCAACCGCCAAAGGCACCCCGGCGGCCCCGACCACCCGAACGAGCGTGTTGACTTTCCTCCCGCACGACATATCGTGAATACGACGAGACACGATATGGCGTGTCGACAGGAGGCCCGCAGATGCCCGAGTGGTCCGTCACGGAACCGACGAAGCTCACCTTCGACACCCCGGTGAGCGAGCTCCACGTACGCGTGGTCGACGGCACGGTCAACGTCGTCGGCACCGAGGAGGCCGCCGCCCGGCTGGAGGTCACCGCGCTCGAGGGCGCCCCCCTGACCGTCACCCAGGAGGGCGGCACCCTCACGGTGGCCTACGAGGACCTGCCCTGGAAGGGCTTCCTCAAGTGGCTCGACCGCAAGGGATGGCGCCGCAGCGCGGTGGTCTCCCTGGCCGTTCCCGCGCGCACCCGCGTGGAGGTGGGGGTGGTCGGCGCCACCGCCGTGGTCTCCGGCGTCGACGGCCGCACCGAGGTCCGGGGCGTCACCGGTGACACCACCCTGGTCGGCCTCGCGGGCCCGGTCCGGGCCGACACCGTCTCGGGCAGCGTGGAGGCCCAGGCCCTCACCGGAGACCTCCGCTTCCAGTCGGTCTCCGGCGACCTGACCGTCGTGGAGGCCGGCTCCTCCGTGCGGGCGGACTCGGTGAACGGTTCGATGATCGTCGACTGCGATCCGGCGAGCCGCCCCACCGACATCAGTCTGACCAGCGTCTCGGGCGAGATCGCCATCCGGCTGCCCCAGCCCGCCGACGCGCGGGTGGAGGCCAACACGGCGAGCGGCACGGTCTCCAGCGCCTTCGAGGACCTCAGGGTCACCGGCCAGTGGGGCGCCAAGCGGATCACCGGCCGGCTCGGCGCGGGCACCGGCCGACTGAAGGCGACGACGGTCTCCGGCTCGATCGCCCTGCTGCGCCGCCCGCCGGCGGAGGAACAGCCGTGGGCCCCCGAGCCGGTGGACCCCCAGGGCGCTGACGACCCCACCGCCGGCCCGACCGACAAGAAGGTGCTCTGACATGCCCTCCGTCTTCGCCCACGGCCGCCTGCGCCTCTACCTCCTCAAGCTGCTCGACGAGGCCCCCCGGCACGGCTACGAGGTCATCCGCCTCCTGGAGGAACGCTTCCAGGGCCTGTACGCGCCGTCGGCCGGCACGGTCTACCCGCGCCTGGCGAAACTGGAGGCCGAGGGCCTGGTCACGCACACCACCGAGGGCGGCCGCAAGGTCTACTCCATCACGGACGCCGGCCGCTCCGAACTGGCCGACCGCAGCGGCGAACTGGCCGACCTGGAGCTGGAGATCCGCGAGTCGGTCGCCCAGCTGGCCGCGGAGATCCAGGCCGACGTCCGGGGCGCCGCGGGCGACCTGCGCCGCGAGATGCGGGCGGCGGCCACCGCGGCCCGCCGCGGCCCCGGTCCGGGCGGATCCGGCGACGGGCCCGCCGCCGGCGACCACGAGACCGCCGAGGCATGGCGCACCGCCAAGGAGGAGATGCGCCGCGTCAAGCAGGAGTGGAAGGAACAGGCCCGGCGCGCCAAGGACGAGAGCCGCCGGGCCCGCGAGGAGGCCCAACGGGCCCGCCGCCAGGCCAAGGAGGCCCAGGAGTGGGCCCGCGCTCAGGCCCAGGAAGAAGTGCAGCGCATCGCCCGCCGGGTCCAGGAACAGGTACAGACCCACTTCGTCCGGGGCGACTGGCCGACCGGCCTGCGCGAGGGCCTGAGCGAACTGGCCAGAGAGGTGGGCGAGTTCGGCAAGGACTTCACGAAGCCCGCGTCCCCCCACCCGGACAACTCCCCGAACCACCCCCCGGAGTACACCCCCACCCCCGAAGACTTCCCCGCCACCTACGAACCATCCTGGGCCCACGAGAAGCCCTCCGACACCACCGACACCACCGAAACCACCGGCGACCCGGCCCGCGACCTGGACCGCCTGCTGGACCGCTTCCGGGACGACATCCGGGACGCGGCCCGGGACCACGGCGTCACGACAGACCAGTTCCGCGACGCCCGCCGCCACCTGTCGACGGCCGCAGCCCACATCGGCGCCCTGCTCCGCACACCAAAAACCTGACCACCCCACCCCACCCCACAGAGGAGCGAGAGGGAGGCAAGCGAGGGGGGGGAACCCTTCTCACCCCACCCGAGCCTCCCCTCCCCCCTCTCCCGCCCCTCCCCTTCCTCCCGCCCCGTCCCCACTCCCCAGCACACGCACCAGCCCCTCATGGGTCACCCCATGATCGGCGAGCACCTCGGCAGCCACCCCGGGCCGCAGGCTCAGGGCAAGCAGCAGATGCTCGTCACCGATGTGCCGGTCCCGCCGAGCGACAGCCACCCGCAACGCCCGCTCCAGCACCGCCTTGGCGTCCTCACCGAACCTGCCCCGCCCCAGCCGCCGGCCACCTCGCCCCCGCCGGTCGCCGGACATCGCCCCGGCACCATGCACCTCTTCCACCCGGGCCACGATCTCCGTGACGTCGATCCCGAGCCCGGCCAGCGCGTCGGTCTCGGCCTGCGACAGCCCGGCCCGCCGCCGCGCCTCGCCCAACGCCCGCCGCACCGACTCCTTGCCCGCACCGCTCAGCCCGAGCGCGGCCAGCGCGAAAGAAGCGCGACTCCCCTGACGTTCCAGCAACGCCAGCACAAGATGCTCGGCACCCACGACCCCTTCCCCCACGCCCTCCGCACACCCGACCGCCTCCTGCACCACGGCCCGGGCATCCTTCGTGAACCGCTCGAACATCAACGCCTCCCGTACTTCTTGTGCACGGCCTGCCTGCTCACTCCCAGCTCGGTGGCGATCTCCTGCCACGACCACCCCTGCTCGCGCGCACCGCGCACCTGCACGGCCTCCAACTGCTCCAGCAGCCTCCGCAACGCGGCGACGGCACGCAGTCCGACCCGCGGATCACGATCCCCCGCCCGCGCGGCAAGATCCGTTGCCTCACTCATGATGTCAACTTAGATTGACACAACACTCTCGTCAACCCTCATTGACGCCCACACACAAAACGGCGGCGGGCCCGGACACCCAACGCCCGGACCCGCCGCACCACACCACCCAGACCGCCGGCCGTCACCCACCCGCCGTCAGCACGATCTTGCCGAAGTGCTCCCCCGACGCCATCCGCTCGAAGCCCTCGCGCGCCCGGTCCAACGGCAGCACCTCATCGATCACGGGACGCACCCCGGTGGCCGCGCAGAACGCCAGCAGGTCCTCCAGCTCGTCCTTGGTCCCCATCGTGGACCCCACGACCTTCAACTCCAGGAAGAAGATCCGCGTCAGCTCGGCATGCGCCGGCCGGTCCCCACTCGTCGCCCCCGAGATGACCAGCGTCCCCCCGGGCCGCAACGACTTCACCGAATGCGACCAGGTGGCCGCCCCCACCGTCTCGATCACGGCATCCACCCGCTGCGGCAGCCGCGCCCCCGGCTCAAGGGCCTCCACGGCCCCCAGCTCCACCGCCCGCTTCCGCTTGGCCGCGTCCCTGCTGGTCGCGAACACCCGCAGCCCGGCGGCCTTCCCCAGCACGATCGCGGCCGTCGCGACCCCGCCCCCGGCCCCCTGCACCAGCACCGAGTCCCCGGGCCGCACGCCCGCGTTGGTGAACAGCATCCGGTACGCCGTCAGCCAGGCCGTCGGCAGACAGGCCGCCTCGGCGAACGACAACTCCTTGGGCTTGGGCAGCAGATTCCAAGTCGGCACCGCGACCCGCTCCGCGAAGGTCCCCTGATAACGCTCGGTCAGGATGGACCGGGGCTCCTTCACCCCCACCCCGTACCCGCTCTGACCGATGACGGAATGCAGGACGACCTCATTGCCGTCCTCGTCGACCCCGGCGGCATCGCACCCCAGGATCATCGGCAGCCGGTCCTCCGCGAGGCCGACGCCCCGCAGGGACCACAGGTCGTGATGGTTGAGTGAAGCGGCCCTGACCTCGACGACACTCCAGCCGGACCGGGCCTCGGGAGCCGGCCGCTCCCCCAACTCCAGACCACTCAGCGGCTGATCACGGTCGATTCGGGCGGCGTAGACAGCGAACATGCCCCCGACGATAGATTCCCCACCGCCCCACGAAAACCGACCGCACTTGTGACACGCGTCCTCTTGCCAACCCGGGCGGGTGTGGGAGCGGCGCGACCCAGCGCCGCCAGGGTGCCGCCGCGCCCACCCGTCACGCGCAGTGGGGCGGGTACGCACCCGCAGTCGCGTACGGCGGAAAGGGGACGGGGTGGGGGGTGTCCGCCCGCAGCGGTTGGCGCGTCAACCCGGCTCACCCCCGTAACAGACCGATTCCGCGCCGTTCCGAGGACGGACACCCCCACCCCGGCCCCGACCCACCACCCACTGAGGGCGCTACGCGCACCCCCACCCCACCCCACCCGCGCAGGCCGCCGCAGGCATACGGCGAAGGGCCCGCCCCCGGAAACCAGGGACGGACCCGTCACACCACACACGACGTCGAGGTCGGCGTCGGCACCGTCACCGACGCGCAACCCCCTCCGCCCGAGCCGCGGCAGCCACCGCCGCCGTCACCGCCGGCGCGACCCGCTCGTCGAACGGGGACGGAATCACATAGTCCGCCGAGAGAGCGTCACCCACGACAGACGCCAACGCCTCCGCCGCCGCCAGCTTCATCCCCTCGGTGATCCGAGAGGCCCGCACCTGCAAGGCTCCCGCGAAGATCCCCGGAAACGCCAGCACGTTGTTGATCTGGTTCGGGAAGTCCGACCGCCCGGTGGCGACCACCGCCGCGTACTTGTGCGCGACCTCCGGATGCACCTCAGGATTCGGATTCGCCATCGCGAACACGAACGCCCCCGGAGCCATCGACGCCACCGCGGCCTCCGGCACCGTACCCCCGGAAACCCCGATGAAGACGTCCGCCCCGTCCAGCGCCGCCTCCAGCGACCCCGTCCGCCCGGCCTTGTTCGTGAACTCGGCCAGCTCCCGCTTGACCGGCGTCAGATCGTCCCGGTCCGCCGACACGACCCCCTTCCGGTCGGCCACGGCCACATCCCCGACCCCGGCCTCGACGAGCATCTTCGCGATGGCGACCCCCGCCGCACCCGCGCCCGAGATCACCGCCCGCAGCTCCCCGAGCGACCGCCCGCTCAGCCGCGCAGCGTTCCGCAGCGCCGCCAGCGTCACGACCGCCGTACCGTGCTGGTCGTCGTGGAAGACCGGGATGTCCAGCCGTTCCTGAAGCTTCCGCTCGATCTCGAAGCACCGGGGCGCCGAGATGTCCTCCAGGTTGACCCCGCCGAACGACGGCGCCAGCCGCACCACCGTCTCGACGATCTCGTCCGCGTCCGTGCAGTCCAGCGCGATCGGCACCGCGTCCACGCCGCCGAACTGCTTGAACAGGATGGCCTTCCCTTCCATCACCGGAAGGGACGCCTGCGGCCCGATGTCTCCGAGCCCGAGCACCGCCGTACCGTCCGTCACGACGGCCACGACCGATGACTTCCACGTGTACTCGTCGACCAGCTCCGGCCGCTCGGCGATCGCGCTGCACACTTTCGCGACGCCGGGCGTGTAGGCCAGGGACAGGTCGTCCTTGTCCCGCACCGGCACCGTGGCCTGCACGGCCATTTTGCCGCCGCGATGCAACGCGAACGCGGGATCGAGGTCGAGGGAGTCGACGGAAGAGTCACTGTCGCTGCGAGGATTGACGATCTCCGCTGCCACTTCGTAATACCCCTTAAGAGTCCATGAGTGAGGGTGTGTCCGCTCCTGGTGAGGAGCGGGCGGGACCGCGCAAGACCCAGGTCACTGATACGTACGGGCCTGTACGCGACGAGCGCGCCGCACACGCGCCCTGAGCCCCGGATGAGGGGTGTAAAGAACCTTCTTACCGGACGGACACCCCCCGCGACGAGTCCCATGGGCGCAAGCTCACATACCGACCGCCGCACACCCCGCACGCTCCCCACGCGCACCCCTGCGCAGCCGGGCACCGACCCGGCACCGCCCCCGGGGCGCCCGCATGCCGGACACCCGCCACCACATGCCGGTGATACAGCCCACACCCCGGCACGCCCCAGCGCACCCCGGCCCCAAAGAACAACTTCCGGCCGACCCCCCGCCGCCGTAAATCTTGCGGTCAGCCACCCCGCACACGCCGATTCCCGCAAACCTTCGGCCGAGATTGACCGACCTGCTCCACTTCGCGCCCGCACCCGTTATCCGATTTTGACATCGCAGGTCCCCTGAACAGCGGCGTCCGAATGGCAAGATGCCGTAATCGCACGAGGTGGCGACACTCAAAGACGTGTGCCGACGCCACACCTCGCGCACCGCCGTCGACAATGCCGCGCGCACCCGTCGACCCAGGGCGCCCGCCGGCCCCGCCGCCGGACGCCCCGCCCCATCGGCTGCTCCAGTCAGGCTGCTCCACTCATCCGCCGGAGGAACCCACATGACCGCACGCTCCACCCGTCGCACGACCGCCGCGTCCTCCCGCACCGCCGCGGTCGGCGCGATCGCGGTCGCGGGCGCGCTGCTGCTCACCGGCTGCGGCGACCAGACCAAGGACAAGGACTCCGACGAGACCAAGTCGTCGAGCAGCGCCCCGCTGGCCGACAAGCTCCCCCAGGCCATCCGCGACAAGGGTGTCATCAAGGTCGGTTCCGACATCGCCTACGCACCGGTGGAGTTCAAGGACGACTCCGGCAAGACGGTCGGTATCGACCCGGACCTCGCGACGGCGATGGGCAAGCAGCTCGGCGTGACGTTCGAGTTCGAGAACGCCACCTTCGACACCCTGATCGGCGGCCTGGCGTCCAAGCGCTACGACATCGCCATGTCGGCGATGACCGACACCAAGGACCGCCAGGAGGGCATCGACGCCGACACCGGCAAGAAGGTCGGCGCGGGCGTCGACTTCGTCGACTACTTCACCGCGGGTGTCTCGCTCTACACCAACGCCGGCGACGACCAGGGGATCAAGACCTGGGACGACCTGTGCGGCAAGACGATGGCCGTGCAGCGCAACACGTTCTCCCACGACCTCGCCAAGGACCAGGCGAAGAAGTGTACGAAGGACGGCGAGAAGACCCTGAAGATCGAGCCGTTCGGCACCAATCCCGAGGCCGAGACCCGGATGCGTTCCAAGGGTGCGGACGTCGTCTCCGCCGACTTCCCGATCGCCGCGTACTCGGTGAAGAACTCCGGCGGCGGCAAGTACTTCGAGCTGGTCGGCGACCAGGTCGAGGCCGGCCCGTACGGCATCGCCGTGGCCAAGGACAACACCGAACTGCGCGACGCGCTCCAGGCGGCCGTCCAGGCGATCATCGACAACGGCGAGTACAAGAAGATCATCGACAAGTGGGGCGTCGCGGACGGCGCGGTCACCGAGTCCAAGATCAACGGCGGCTCCTGACCCGACCGCCCCGACCCGGCACTGACCCGGCACTGAAAGGCTCCACCCGTGACTGCTGACGTCAGCAAGACGGACGGCGACGGCCCCGGCACCACTCCCCCCGCCCGCCCGGAGGCCGTCAAGGCCATCCCGGTCCGGCACCCGTGGCGGTACGTGTCCGCGGTCGTCGCCCTCGCCCTCCTGGGCTCCGTCGTCTACGCCTTCGCCCAGGGCAAGATCAACTGGGGTGCGGTCCCCGACTACTTCTTCGACGACCGCATCCTCGAAGGCGTCTGGAACACCCTCCTGCTCACCGTGCTGTCGATGGTCATCGGCATCGTCGGCGGCATCCTGCTCGCGGTGATGCGCCTGTCGAAGAACCCGGTGACCTCGTCCATCGCGTGGTTCTACATCTGGTTCTTCCGCGGCACCCCGGTCCTGGTCCAGCTCTTCGTCTGGTTCAACCTCGGCCTGGTCTTCGAGTACATCAACCTGGGCCCGATCTACAAGGACTACTGGTCGTCCTTCATGACGCCGCTGCTCACGGCGCTGCTCGGGCTCGGCCTGAACGAGGCCGCGTACATGGCCGAGATCTGCCGGGCCGGCCTGCTCTCGGTCGACGAGGGCCAGACCGAGGCGTCGCACGCGCTCGGCATGAGCCAGGGCAGGACGCTGCGCCGGATCGTCATCCCGCAGGCGATGCGGGTGATCGTGCCGCCCACCGGCAACGAGGTCATCAACATGCTGAAGACGACCTCGCTCGTCTCGGCGGTGCAGTACTACGACCTGTTCAAGGAGGCGCAGGACATCGGCCAGAACGCGGGTTCCACGGTGGAGATGTACTTCCTCGCCGCCGCCTGGTACCTGATCATGACCTCGGTCCTGAGCGTCGGCCAGTACTACATCGAGCGCTACTACGCCCGGGGTTCGACCCGCGCGCTGCCCCCGACCCCGCTCCAGCGCTTCCGGTCCGCCGTCCTCCCCGCGCGCCGCCCGAAGGGAGTCCCGGCATGACCCAGGAGACGACACAGGCCACCCCGATGGTGCGGGCCGAGGGCGTCCACAAGTCCTTCGGCCCGGTGGAGGTCCTCAAGGGCATCGACCTCCAGGTCAACTCCGGCGAGGTCTTCTGCCTCATCGGCCCCTCCGGCTCCGGCAAGTCCACCTTCCTGAGGTGTATCAACCACCTCGAAAAGATCAACGCCGGACGTCTGTACGTCGACGGAGAGCTGGTCGGCTACCGCCAGAAGGGCGACAAGCTCTACGAGCTGAAGGACAGCGAGGTCGCCCGCAAGCGCCGGGACATCGGCATGGTCTTCCAGCGCTTCAACCTGTTCCCGCACATGACGGCCGTGGAGAACGTCATGGAGGCCCCGGTCCAGGTCAAGGGCGTACCCCGCCCCCAGGCCCGGCACCGCGCCACCGAACTGCTGGACCGCGTCGGCCTGGCCGACAAGGCGAACAGCTACCCCTCCCAGCTCTCCGGCGGCCAGCAGCAGCGGGTGGCGATCGCCCGCGCCCTGGCCATGGACCCCAAGCTCATGCTCTTCGACGAGCCGACCTCCGCCCTCGACCCGGAACTGGTCGGCGATGTCCTGGACGTCATGCGCGACCTGGCCGAGTCCGGCATGACGATGGTCGTCGTCACCCACGAGATGGGCTTCGCCCGCGAGGTCGGCGACAGCCTGGTCTTCATGGACGGCGGCGTGGTGGTCGAGTCGGGCAACCCGCGCGACGTCCTGACCGACCCGCAGCACGAACGCACGAAGGCGTTCCTGTCCAAGGTCCTCTGAGTCTCCCGGGCCGGCCGCAGGGGCGGTACGGGTACAGAAGCCCACGTACCTGTACCGCCCCCTCCGTCTACTTCAAGGCCAGCAGCAACGTGTCCGAGGGCGAGCACCACACCGGCCGCACCTCCCCGAACCCCTGCTCCCGCAGCACCCGCGCGTGCCACGCCACCGGAGGCGTGTCCCCCTCGGCGTGCTCGCCGTAGAGGGCGAACCGCCTGGCCGTCGGCTCCGCGAGCACCGGGTCCTCGGCGGCCAGCTGCCACCACTGGGACCAGTCCAGCGCCCCGTCCCGGCGGGCCGCCGCCATCCCGGCGTGCCGCAGTTCCCGCTCGGCCGCGTTGATCCGGGGCGTCGTGTCGTCGATCATGTGGTCCGCGTTCAGGAAGACACCACCGTCGCGGACCAGCTCCGCGACCCGACCGTAGAGAGCCGCGAGGGGTTCGGCGTGCAGCCAGTGCAGGGCCGTGGCGGTCAGTACGGCGTCGTACGAGTCGTACGGCAGTCCGTCCGCCCACCTGGGGTCCTTGAGGTCGGCGGTGACCAGCGAGACCCGCTCGTCACCGGCGAACGTCCCCGCCGCGATGGCCAGCAGCGCCGGATCGAGGTCGACCCCGGTGCTGGTGGCCTCGGGGAACCGGGCGAGCACCCGCGCCGTGATGCTGCCCGTGCCGCACGCGAGATCGAGCACCCGCGGCGCCGGGCCGACCAGGGCCGCCACCATGTCCAGCATGATCCGGAAGCGTTCCTCGCGGTCGGGCATGTACCACTCCTGCTGCCGGTCCCAGCTCTTCTGCCAGGCCTGCCAGTCGACACCGGCGGTGGTCGTGTCCGCGTCCGTCATGGAGCCCTCCCGAGTCCCGTGCGCGTAATACCCTGAAACCACGATCAGCCATTACCCGACCGCAGGCACGACCATAGAGCCCCCTCGTAAGGACTACAAGTGGAACTGGCCTATTACTCGGATTACGCCGTACGCCTCGTCAACACCGAGGAGCCGGCCCGGGGCAAGGACTCCCTGACCTCGGTGGCGGCCGTCCGCGAGCTGTTCGGCACCAACCAGTCGGCCGCCCGGCGGACCGCGGAGGCGGACGTCACCCGGTTCCGCGCGGTCCGCGCCCGGCTGCGCGCGGTCTTCGAGGCCGCCGACACCGGCGACGAGACGCTCGCCGTGGACCTCCTGAACTCCCTCCTGCTGGAGTTCCCGGTCAGCCCCCAGATCTCCGGCCACGACCACCGCGACGACGACGGCCACCCCCTGTGGCACATGCACCTGGCGGACCACCCGTCCAACGCCACGGCCGGCTACGCCGCCATCGCCGCGATGGGCCTCGCCTTCCACCTCACCGAACACGGCGTGGACCGGCTCGGCCTGTGCGAGGCGGCCCCCTGCCGCAACGCCTACCTGGACACCTCCACCAACCGCTCCCGGCGCTACTGCTCCGACCGCTGCGCCACCCGCGCCAACGTGGCCGCCTACCGGGCCCGCAAACGCCTGGCGGCGGACCGGTCGGACAGCACCGGCCGGACCGCCGACAGCCCCCAGCGCAGCACCGCGAACGGCGACCGCCGCCCCGGCCTCAGCGGGCGGTAACGCAACCGCACCCGCCCCAGCACCAGCTCCTCGGGCACGGCCCCGTAATCGGTGCTGTCCCCCCCGGCGTACGCGTTGTCCCCGAGCACCCACCAGCCGCCCTCGCGCAGCTCCACGGCCCGCTTGACGACGAGCAGGTCCTGCTGGAAGGGATGCCGCAGCACAACCACGTCCCCCGCCCGGACCCTGGCCCCCCAGTGCACCAGCAGCGCGTCCCCGTGATGCAGCGTGGGCACCATGGACGGCCCGGTCACCTCGGCCGGTCCGAAGGGCAACGGCCCTCTCGCGCGCTCGGTCTCCTGCGACAGCTCCGGCATCACCCGGCACCTCCCCGGTCATTCCTCCACCAGTCTCAGTCTCACCCCGGACTTTTGTCCTAAGCCCACGGGGGCACTCGCGAAATCGCCTCCTCCAGGGAGTAATGTCCCCCCTGAGAAGACGATCACGAGGAAGGAACGCTTCATGCTTTCCCGCCTGTTTGCCCCCAAGGTCAAGGTCAGCGCCCACTGCGACCTGCCCTGCGGCGTGTACGACCCGGCCCAGGCCCGTATCGAGGCGGAGTCGGTCAAGGCCGTCCAGGAGAAGATGGCCGGCAACGACGACCCGCACTTCCAGGCCCGCGCCACGGTCATCAAGGAGCAGCGCGCGGAGCTGGCCAAGCACCACGTGTCGGTCCTGTGGAGCGACTACTTCAAGCCGCCGCACTTCGAGAAGTACCCGGAGCTGCACCAGCTGGTCAACGACACCCTGAAGGCCCTCTCGGCCGCCAAGGCGTCCACCGACCCGGCGACCGGCCAGAAGGCCCTGGACTACATCGCCCAGGTCGACAAGATCTTCTGGGAGACGAAGAAGGCCTGACCACCGGTCGGCCTCCGCGAGGCCGGCGATCGGTGCACCATCGCGGGCCACGGGCATGCCCGAAGGGGCCCGGCCACACCGGACACTGTTGGTAAATGGTCCGGTCCCTGTGCGTGACGTCGGCCTTCATCGCCTGGTTGTGGGTGGTGAAGGCC
>NZ_JBQOUX010000014.1:0-105818 GCF_052216785.1 Streptomyces sp. JW3
GCCTCCGCCTCGTAGACGCTGCTGTACAGCTCCTCGTCGGGCGCGAAGTCCGGCGCCGGCAGGGCGATCGGCTCGGCGGCCCGCTCCGCGGTCTGCTCGGCCTCGGCCTCCGCCTCCTGCTCCGCCGTCGGGGTGTCGACGGTGACCACGCTCTCGTGGTCGTGGTCGTGGTCGTGCTCGTGCGGCTGCTCGGCACCGCCCGCGCGGGCCCGCTTGCGGCGCTTGCCGCCGCCGTTGCCGCCGGCCGACGGCTGGTCGAGGTGGACGATGACGCCACGCCCGTTGCAGTGCACACAGGTCTCGGAGAACGACTCCAGCAGACCCTGCCCGACCCGCTTGCGGGTCATCTGCACCAGGCCCAGCGAGGTCACCTCGGCGACCTGGTGCTTCGTACGGTCCCGGCCCAGGCACTCCAGGAGGCGGCGCAGCACCAGGTCCCGGTTGGACTCCAGCACCATGTCGATGAAGTCGATCACGATGATGCCGCCGAGGTCGCGCAGCCTGAGCTGGCGCACGATCTCCTCGGCCGCCTCCAGGTTGTTCCTGGTGACCGTCTCCTCCAGGTTGCCGCCCTGGCCGGTGAACTTGCCGGTGTTGACGTCGATGACGACCATCGCCTCGGTCCGGTCGATCACCAGCGAACCGCCGCTGGGCAGCCAGACCTTGCGGTCCAGCGCCTTGGCGAGCTGCTCGTCGATCCGGTACGTGGCGAAGACGTCGACCTCGCTGGTCCACCTGGACAGCCGGTCGGTCAGGTCGGGCGCGACGTGGGCCACGTATCCGTGGACGGTCTCCCAGGCGTCCTCGCCACTGACGACGACCTTGGTGAAGTCCTCGTTGAAGATGTCGCGGACCACCCGGACGGTCATGTCCGGCTCGCCGTACAGCAGCGTCGGCGCGTTGCCGCCGTTCTTGGCCTTCTTCTGGATCTCCGTCCACTGCTGCTGGAGCCGCTCGACGTCGCGGCGTAGCTCGTCCTCGCTGGCGCCCTCGGCGGCGGTGCGCACGATGACGCCCGCGTCCTCGGGGACGATCTTCTTCAGGATGGTCTTCAGCCGGGCCCGCTCGGTGTCGGGCAGCTTGCGGCTGATGCCGGTCATCGAGCCCTCGGGCACGTAGACCAGGTAGCGGCCCGGGAGGGAGACCTGGCTGGTGAGGCGGGCGCCCTTGTGGCCGATCGGGTCCTTCGTCACCTGGACGAGCACCGACTGGCCGGACTTGAGGGCGGACTCGATACGGCGCGGGCCGTGACCCATGCCGAGCGCCTCGAAGTTGACCTCACCGGCGTAGAGCACGGCGTTGCGGCCCTTGCCGATGTCGATGAAGGCGGCCTCCATCGACGGCAGCACGTTCTGCACCTTGCCGAGGTAGACGTTGCCCACGTACGAGGTGGCCTGCTCCTTGTTGACGTAGTGCTCGACGAGCACCCCGTCCTCCAGGACGCCGATCTGCGTGCGCTCGCCGTGCTGGCGGACGACCATCACCCGCTCGACGGCCTCGCGGCGGGCCAGGAACTCGGCCTCGGTGATGATCGGGACGCGCCGGCGGCCCTGCTCGCGGCCCTCGCGGCGGCGCTGCTTCTTGGCCTCCAGGCGGGTCGAGCCCTTGATGGACTGCACCTCGTCGGACGGCTCGGCCTTCGGGCGGGGCTCACGGACCTTGACGACGGTCCGCTCGGGGTCGTCGGCGGTCTGCTGCTCGGCCTCGCCGGAGGCGTCGCCCGCCCGGCGGCGCCTACGCCGGCGACGGCGGCTGCTGCTGGAGCCGTGGCCGCCGGCCTCCTCGCCGCCCCGGGCGCCGGTGTCGTCGTCCTCGGCGTCCTCGTCGGCCTGCTCGGCGGTGTCCTCGGCGTCCTGCGCGGCCTGGTCGGCGGCGAGGTGCTCGTCGGAGTCCGCGCCGTCGGCGTCGCTGTCGCCGTCGTTCTCGTTGTCGCCCAGGTCGCCCCGGCGACGGCGCCGGCCACCCCGGCGGCGACGCCGGCGCGAGCCGCCCTCGTCGGTGTCGGCGTCCGCGTCGGTGTCCTCGTCGGTCTGCTCCTCCGCCTCGGCCTCCGGCTCGGCGGCGGCGACCGGCTCGGCGGCCCGCTCCTCGGCGGGCTCGTCGCCGCCCCGGCGGCGCCGGCGGCGGCGCGACCCGGTGGGCTGCTCCTCCGCGGGCTCCGCCTCGGCGACCGGCGCGCGCTCCGGCTCCGGCTCGGGCTCCTGGCTGCCGGCGGCCACCGCGGCCGCTTCCGCCGCGGCCCGCTCGGGCGTCTGGAACTGGGGCTCGGTGAACACCGGCGGCTGGAACAGCGCGACGGCGGGACGCGCCGGGCGCGCCGCCTTCTCCTCGGCGGCGGCGGAGCCGGTCCCGGCCTTCCGCGCGGGCTCGGCGAAGCCACCGGCGGCCTTGCGGACGGCCCGACGACGCGAGCGGCGCGGGGCGGTGTCTTCGGGGGTCTCGGTGGCGGGGGCTTCGGCGGCGGGCGCCGCGACGCTCTCCGTGGCCGTCGCCTCGGCGGGCTCCGCCGTGTCGGTGCTCTGCGGTGCCTCGGCGCTCTCCGGCGTCTCGACCGGTGCGGTCACCCGCCGGGTCGCCCGCCTGCGGGTCCGGGGCGGCGCGGCGTCCTCGGCGGACGCGGCGCTCTCGGCCGCCGGGGTCCCGGAAGTCTCAGAGGTAACTGGCGTTACGGCAGCCTCAGCGGCCTCGCCCGTCTCCGCGGCCGCACCGGTCTTCGCAGGAGCGGACACAGTGCGCGTGGCACGCCGCCGGGTCCGGCGCGGCGCGGCGCTCTCGTCGGACGCGGCCACGGTCTCGGCGGCCGGCGTCTCAGGCGTTTCAACCGCCTTGGACGTCGCGGCCGTCTCGGCCGTCTCAGGCGTCTCGGCCGCGATGTCGGACGTCACCGCCGCAGCGGCGGTCTCGGCCGCCGCCTTCACCGGCGCCGACGCGCCGCGCGTGGCACGCCGACGGGTCCGCCGCGGCGCGGCGCTCTCATCGAACGCGGCCGCGGTCTCGGCCTCGGGCTGCTCCGGTGCCGCCTCGGCGGCGGGCGTCGCGGGGACCACCGTCTCGGCGGCCGCGGCCGAGGTGGGCGCCCCGGCGGGCGCGGAGGCGCGGCGCACCGCGCGGCGCCGCGGCTTGGCGGCGGACTCCTCCACCGGCTTCTCGGCGGGCGCCACCGCACCGGTCACGGCGTCCGTCTCGTCGGTCTCGTCGGTCTCGTCGACGATCTCGACGACGTCCTCCGTATCGGCGGCCGGAACGGCTGGTTGCACCGTCTCCGCCGGCGCACCGGAGGCACCGGTCGGCGGACCCGCCGGCCGGGACGCGGCCCGGCGCCGGCGGCGCGGCGGCAGGGTGTCGCTGGGGGTGTTGTCGGGTGCGGAGCCGTTCATCGGCTCCGTGGTCTCGGTCGGTTCGAGCATGCGGGCGTATCTCCCGTCAGGCTCCCGGGCGCCGCGCCTGGTCCGGTGCCGATCTCGTCGACCACCGGTGACGTCCGCGGCTCGCGCGCTGCGCGGATGCCGCCGTCCGGGGCGCGGGCGCCGCTCGGGAGCTCGCTGTGTCCTGTCTCACCGGTTCCGTACAACCTTGTCGCGTACGGCCTGGCGAAAGTCTTGTGGTCGGTGGCGCTGCCCGACCCAGGTGGCTCCCGAGTTCGACGGCGGCGCTTACGACGTCCGTCCCTTCGCGGGACCTTCCTTACGCCGGCGCCGGCGCGGCGGCAGTCGCGGCGGCCGTCTGCGGCTCGGTCGCTACTGCCTCGCGGTCGGGCGCGAGCGGGTCGGTCACCGTGCCGGTCTCTTCATCGAGCAGCCCCTGCGCCAGCCTGGTCACCGCTACGGGGACCGGCGGCGCCAGGTCGGCCACGGCGCGGAGACCGGACAGGACGTCGTCGGGTCGCACGGCAGGCGTCACGTGCCGAACAACCAGCCGCAGTATCGCACAGGGCTGGTCACTCGGCCTATCAGCCGGTGATCCGTGCGTCTGGGCGCTCTCCAGGCAGACGACGGCGGAGCGGGCGTCGAAGGTGCGGACACCGTTCTTGGTGCGGCGCTGGACCTCGATGGCCGGGGCCTCGTTGAAGACCTCGACCGCGCGGCCGGCGTCCGCCGGGTCCACCCCGTCCAGCCGCAGCTCCCACTCGGAAGCCGTCAGCCGGTCGGCGAGCCCGGAGGTCCGGGCCTCGACCGCCTCGACGATGTCCAGCCCGGTGGGCATGGACGCGTCGAGGAGGGTTCTCAGCTGCTCCGGGTCGCGCACCGAGGTGAGCGCGATCTCCAGGTACTCCGCCTCACTGCCCGTGCCGGTGGGTGCGGCATTGGCGTACGACACCTTCGGGTGCGGGGTGAACCCCGCCGAGTACGCCATCGGCACCTCGGCGCGGCGCAGCGCACGCTCGAAGGCGCGCTGGAAGTCACGGTGGCTGGTGAACCGGAGGCGGCCGCGCTTGGTGTAGCGCAGTCGGATGCGCTGCACCGCGGGTACCGGCGGCGGGCCTTCGGGCTGTCGCTTGCCCAGTGTCGTTCAGTCCTTCGTGAGAGCGGTCGTACTACTACCAAGAGTACGTGCCTCGGCGCCGGAAGGTTCCCGCCGGTCCGCCGGCCGGGCCGGTTCCGGTTCCCGGCGGGGTTCCGGGCGCGGCGCCCCGAACAGTGCCCGCCGCACGTCACCCCGTACCTGGCGCACCGATGCCCGCGCGGAGGCGAGCGCCTGCCGCACGGCTTGCCCGGCGCCGCGCGCCGCCTCGGCGACGGGCCGCAGGACGACGTCGCGCACCGCATGTCCCACCGGCGTCAGCACCGTCCGGTACACCCACCGCACCGGCTCCATGAGCACCAGGCGCAGGACCGTCCCGATGAACCGCCCGACCACCACGGAGACGTACCCCGCGATCCGCCAGGCATGGCCGAGGGCGGCCCCGACCTCCCCGCCGATCACGGCGAGGACGCGGCCGACGGGCACCAGCACCCAGCGCCACACCGCGACGGCGGGCAGCACCAGCAGCACCCGTACCGTCCAGTACAGCGCCAGGCCGATCCCGGTGACCACCATCCGGACGCACCATGCCACTCCCCTGCCGCACCAGGCGAGCGCGCGCCCGGCGGGGGCGAGGACCCACCGGTACAGCCGGCCGGCCGGGACGACGACCAGATACCGCGCCAGCCACACCACGGCGGCCCGCAGCGCGACCCCGACCGGCACGATCAGCCGCGCGTACACCCACACCAGCGCGTGCCCCGCAGGCGTCAGCACCCACCGGTACAGCCACTGGACCGGCCGGACGAGCAGCACGAGCCCGAGCCACCCGACCGCCTTCGCCACCGGCACCACGACATACCGCCACAGCCCCACCAGCGGCCAGACGAACACCGCCCGTGCCAGCCACCCCAGCGCCCGCCCGAGCGGCCGGAACACCGTGCGCCCCAGGAACCGCCCGGCGACCACCAGCGCGTCCCAGGCCATCCGCACTGGCAGCACCAGCACGAACGCCACAATCCGCACCGGGACGCGGATCGCGACGGTGAGACATCCTTCGGGCGGCTTTTCGAGATCCATACCGGAGTAGACGCCGGACCACCCCGTTCGGATGCGGGCCCTTCACGGCCGTGTCCAGCCGTCCGCAGCGGGGTACGGCCGTTCCTCGGGCAGCAGTCGGGCCGCGGACTCCGTGTCACCGCCAGTGACGAGCCCACGGATCACGTGGGCCAGCGGGGTCACGTCACTGATGGACACCGTCCACTCGTCCGCGTAGCGCCGCACGGCCTCACCGCAGAGCCCCAGTTGCAGCGACCGGTACGGCAACGCCCGCAGGTGCAGATCCCGTTCGGGGTCCCACTGCACGCGGGCCGGCGAGCGCTTCAACTGCCCTTGCCAGACGCCTCGGTCGGTATGCAGTTCCCGGTCGTAACTCGACAGGCACGCGTTGCGCAAGGCCCATTCGAAGCCCTCGCGGGCGATCTCCACGGCAAGAACCGTCTCCTGCCCGGCCTTCGCGCCCCAACCGCAGCGGTACATCATCCACAGGAACGACGGCTTGATCCACGTCAAGCCGCGTTCGCAGACCTCTTGTCACGAGGACCAGATGGCATTGCAGCCTGTGTCCGAGCGGACCAGGGACTGCCTCCGTCGCTGACTGTCGAAAGTCACGTGCGCGGTTGAAGCCAGGGTCGTTACGGTGTGCCGTCATGGGCACGGCAATTTATGGTGGGATCGAGTTTCGTCATCCCTATACGGGCACCGATGACTACAACGGCGAGCCGTGGGTGACGGCCATGGATCTGTGGCCGCTGTACGACGAGGGCGACTACACGGCCTTCGGTCTTCTCTTCGGAGTGCGCAACTACGCGGGCTTCCCGCCCCTTGCGCCCGGTCGTGGGCTTCCCGTTGATCTGTCGAGCGGTATGCGCTCGGCTCTGGGGCCCTGGGTGGCCCGCGGCGAGATGGACGGTGCGAGCTGGGCCAGTTGGGGGGAGCTCGCTTCCATCGATCCCGCGACCGGACCTGAGCACTACGTCGGCCGAGTGGCCTGGCACAAGAAGTCCCTGCCGTCGACGCTGCATCGCCAACTCGTATCCCGTCGGTGGCCGCCGGAAGTCCTGTCCGTGGTGGGCGAGCCACCTGTGGACGCAGGCAGCAACTCGGAACGCGTTGAGTGGACGACCGGCGACTTGGTCTGCACCTACGAACCACTGACCGCAGGAGCTGTGTTGGGTCCAGGTACCCACTGGCCACACGTCTTCGCTGTGATGAAGGCTCTGGCCGACCGCTACGGTGACGACGCTGTCCGCTTGGTCGTAGCATTCGACTGACAGCGGGGTCTTCATCCTGATCGCTTGCCGGGAGACGGTCGACGCCCCTGAACAGTAGCTGTGTACGTTCTGGCCCCCTGGCAACCGCCCGTTGAGGTCTGTGAACGCGACATGATGAGCCAGGTCATCCGGTCCCGCTTCCAGCCGGCGGGGAACCGCCCCTCCTCGGCGGCGGGCTGGCCGAGCCCAGGAGGGTACGCCTGGTAGATGTGATCGTGGATGCTCCGTAGGTGGCACGGATCTCGCGCTGCGGTCGTTCCATGACGTACAGCGTCGGCCTGGCCCGTATTCCCTGGCCAGCGATTTTCGACGACGCGGACCGTCCCGTTCAGCCGACACCCAGGACACACCGCAGCACGCCCGGCGGGAAACGGCCGGGCCGGCCCGCCTGTCTCACACCCACTCCACATCCGAACGGATCTGCACCGCGGCTGGCTCACCCGGTCCCGGCAACGGCGTCCTGAGGACCTCCGCAGGCACCTCGCGCCCCCGCCGAAGACCGAGCGCGGACAGCAACGCCGTCACCTCCTCCTCTGTGACATCCGCCACAGCATCCGTCAGACGCCGCAGCGGATCGTCAGCCACGTCAGTGCCCTTTCCCGCTGGCCGGAGCGGCGTTCTTGACCGTCAGCGGCAGCAGCTTCTTGCCGCTCTCGCTCAGTTGTGGCCATGTGTCGAACTGAGGGCACACCCCGCAGTCGAAGCACGGCGTCCACCGGCAGTCCTCGACCTCCGTCTCGTCGAGGGCGTCCTGCCAGTCCTCCCAGAGCCAGTCCTTGTCGAGGCCCGAGTCCAGGTGGTCCCAGGGCAGGACCTCCTCGTAGGAGCGCTCGCGGGTGGTGTACCAGTCGACGTCCACGCCGAAGGGGGCCAGGGCCTTGCCGGCGCAGGCCATCCAGCGGTCGTAGGAGAAGTGTTCGCGCCAGCCGTCGAAGCGGCCGCCGTCGTCGTAGACGGCGCGGATGACGGCGCCGATGCGGCGGTCGCCGCGGGACAGCAGGCCCTCGACGATGCCGGGCTTGCCGTCGTGGTAGCGGAAGCCGATGGAGCGGCCGTACTTCTTGTCGCCGCGGATCTTGTCGCGCAGCTTCTGGAGCCGGGCGTCGGTCTCCTCGGCGGAGAGCTGCGGGGCCCACTGGAAGGGGGTGTGCGGCTTGGGCACGAAGCCGCCGATGGAGACCGTGCAGCGGATGTCGCCGGAGCCGGAGACCTCGCGGCCCTTCTGGATGACGTTCATCGCCATGTCGGCGATCTGGAGGACGTCGTCGTCGGTCTCGGTGGGCAGGCCGCACATGAAGTACAGCTTCACCTGGCGCCAGCCGTTGCCGTAGGCGGTGGCGACGGTCCGGATCAGGTCGTCCTCGGAGACCATCTTGTTGATGACCTTGCGGATGCGCTCCGAGCCGCCCTCGGGGGCGAAGGTGAGGCCGGAGCGACGGCCGTTGCGGGTCAGTTCGTTGGCCAGGTCGATGTTGAAGGCGTCGACCCGGGTGGAGGGCAGGGAGAGGCCGATCTTGTCCTCGGTGTAGCGGTCGGCCAGGCCCTTGGCGATGTCGCCGATCTCGGAGTGGTCGGCACTGGACAACGACAGCAGACCGACTTCCTCGAAGCCGGTCGCCTTCAGGCCCTTGTCGACCATCTCGCCGATGCCGGTGATGGACCGCTCGCGCACCGGGCGGGTGATCATGCCGGCCTGGCAGAACCGGCAGCCGCGGGTGCAGCCGCGGAAGATCTCGACCGACATCCGCTCGTGCACGGTCTCGGCGAGCGGGACCAGGGGCTGCTTGGGGTAGGGCCACTCGTCGAGGTCCATGACGGTGTGCTTGGAGACGCGCCACGGGACGCCGGAGCGGTTGGGGACGACGCGGGCGATCCGGCCGTCGGGGAGGTACTCGACGTCGTAGAAGCGGGGGACGTAGACGCCGCCGGTGCGGGCCAGGCGGAAGAGGAGTTCCTCGCGGCCGCCGGGGCGGCCCTCCGCCTTCCAGGCGCGGACG
The DNA here is from genome assembly GCF_052216785.1 of Streptomyces sp. JW3. Taxonomy (NCBI): domain Bacteria; kingdom Bacillati; phylum Actinomycetota; class Actinomycetes; order Kitasatosporales; family Streptomycetaceae; genus Streptomyces; species Streptomyces sp. JW3. Next base: position 8,792 of record NZ_JBQOUX010000014.1, read on the forward strand.
ATCGCGGTGATCTCCAGGACGGCCTGCTCGCCGTCGCCGATCACGGCGCAGTCGATGAAGTCGGCGATCGGCTCGGGGTTGAACGCGGCGTGGCCGCCGGCCAGCACGATCGGGTCGTCCAGGCCGCGGTCCTTGGCCTCCAGCGGGATGCCGGCCAGGTCGAGCGCGGCCAGCATGTTGGTGTAGCCCAGCTCGGTGGAGAAGGACAGGCCGAAGACGTCGAAGGCCTTCAGCGGGCGGTGGCTGTCCACCGTGAACTGCGGGACCCGGTGCTCGCGCATCAGGGCCTCCAGGTCCGGCCACACGCTGTAGGTGCGCTCGGCGAGGACGCCCTGCTGCTCGTTGAGCACCTCGTAGAGGATCATGACGCCCTGGTTGGGCAGGCCGACCTCGTAGGCGTCCGGGTACATCAGCGCCCAGCGGACGTCGCAGGAGTCCCAGTCCTTGACGGTCGAGTTGAGTTCTCCACCGACGTACTGGATCGGCTTCTGCACATGCGGGAGCAGAGCTTCGAGCTGCGGGAAAACGGACTCCGCGGCCGCAGCGACTTCGGCAGGCATCTCGCGCACCTTCGTGAGCTGGACTGAACTGACAGGGGTGACCATCTAGCCTAACCCGCTCGCGCGGGGCGTCCGGCCCGCCGGAAGGTCACAGCGCCGTGGTCGCGTCCTTCACGCCGTCCCAGAAGGCGGGCAGGGCGGCCTCCACGTCCGCCGCCCGGCGCTGCTCGCGCTCGTGCAGCAGGCCGTAGGTGAAGGTGTCCTCCCCGGCGGCGTGGGCGACGGCGGCCAGTTCGCGCAGTGCCTCGCGGGCCATCACCGCGTCCTGGTGCTCCCCGAGCCGGTTCTGCAGCGCCTTCATGGACTTGACCAGCGATTTCGCCGGTTTGCCGAGGGCCGGTACGGCCGCCTCCGCCGCGTACCGGGTGCGCTTGGTCTTCTTGCGGGCCTCGTGCAGCGCCACGTCGCGGCCGGTGCCGGGGTCGGCGTCCAGGGCGCGCGCGATCAGGGCGGAGACCTTGCGGAAGTCCTTGCGGACCGCCTCGGCGAGCGCCTTGTCGGGCTGGTGGGCGGCGGCCCGGCGCAGTGGCGGATCGGTGATCAGCGTGTCCAGGGTGTCGAGCAGGGTGAGGTAGCGGTGGGAGTCCAGGACGCCGAGGAGCCGGCCGCGTGCGGTGCCGTGCTCCGCGCCGGACCACTTGTGCAGCCGCTCGGCGACCGGGCCGTGCACCAGGTCCGGCGGTACGTCGTCGAGGGCCGCCGTCAGCCGTGCGGTCAGCACCTCGCGGTCCCGGTCCTGGCCGAGGACGCCCGCCAGCCACTTCAGCTCGTCCCCGATCGGGTCGGTGACGGACCGGTCCAGTACGGACCGGAACGACTTGAGGGTGCTGCGCAGCCTGCGGGTGGCGACCCGCATGCTGTGCACGGAGTCCTCGGCGTCGCGGCGGACGGCCGGATCGAGGTCGACGACGGCCGCCCGCTGCTCGCGCAGGTACGCCAGGACGTGGTCGCCCGCGTTCACCGGGTCCCCGGCGGGCGCCGGGCCGCGGGTGCGCTCCGGGGCGGTCTCGGCGAGGGCGCGGGCCAGCTTGGAGGCGGCGGCGGAGGGGCGCACGCCCGCCTTGCGCAGCCGTTTGTCGACCTTGTCGAGGAAGGCCGGGTCGCCGCCGTCGGCCAGTTCCACCTCGATCTCGGTCCAGCTCGCCTCGCCGACGCCGCCGCTGAGCCGTTCGGCGTGCACGCTGTCCAGGCCGACCTCGGCGAGCAGCCGGCCCCGCGCGTCGAGCAGGTCGCGCAGGGCGCGGGCCGAGCGCAGCCGGACCACCGGCAGCAGTTCGGCGGCGCGGGTGCGGGAGCGGACCAGTGCGGCCAGTTCGTCGGGCAGGGTGTCGGAGAGCGGGGCGTGGATCTCCTCGCGCTCGCCCGGGGCGACGGGGAGTTTGAGGTGCCAGCCGGCGTCGGAGCCGCCGGTGCGGCGGCGCAGGGTGATGCCGTGGGCGGCAAGGCGCTCGTCGGCGGTGTCGTAGTAGGTGGCGTCGAGGTGGGCGACGCCCTGGTCGGCGACGGTCGCGACGCCTGCCACACCGGTCAGGTCGGGAAGGCCGCCGCCGTCACCGTCCGCGTCGGGGGCCTCGTACTTCCGCTCGATCTCACGCTTGATGTCCGCCATGGGGCGTACGTACCCGGCACGGGACGAAGGTCACCCTCTCGCGGGGTGTCCCGCCGTCCCTGTGCCGACATAGCCGTCCTTACGCCGACATGGGCCGTTGCACGGTGATGGACTGGAGCAGGCCGACCGCCATCCACACCGAGAACATCGACGAGCCGCCGTAGGAGACGAACGGCAGCGGCAGGCCGGTCACCGGCATGATGCCGAGGGTCATTCCGATGTTCTCGAACGACTGGAAGGCGAACCAGGCGACGATCCCGGCGGCCACGATGGTGCCGTAGAGGTCGGGGGTGTCGCGGGCGATGCGGCAGGCGCGCCACAGGATGACGCCGAGGAGCAGGACGATCAGTCCGGCGCCGACGAAGCCCAGTTCCTCGCCGGCCACCGTGAAGACGAAGTCGGTCTGCTGCTCGGGGACGAACTGGCCGGTGGTCTGCGAGCCGTGGAAGAGGCCGGAGCCGGTGAGTCCGCCGGAACCGATGGCGATGCGGGCCTGGTTGGTGTTGTAGCCGACGCCGGCCGGGTCCAGCTCGGGGTTGGCGAAGGCGGCGAACCGGTTGATCTGGTAGTCGTCCAGGATGCCGAGCTGCCAGACCGCGAGGGCGCCGACCGTGCCGGCCCCGATCAGGCCGAACACCCAGCGGTTGGAGGCGCCGGAGGCGAGCAGCACGCCCAGCACGATGATGACCATGACCATGACCGACCCGAGGTCGGGCATCAGCATCACGATCAGCATCGGGACGACGGCCAGGCCGAGCGCCTGGAGCACCGTGCGGTGGTCGGGGTACTGCTTGTCGCCCGCGTCGACGCGGGTGGCCAGCAGCATCGCCATGCCCAGGATGATGGTGAGCTTGACGAACTCCGAGGGCTGGAGCGAGAAGCCGCCGGGGAGCTTGATCCAGGAGTGCGCGCCGTTGATGGTCGAGCCGAGCGGGGTGAGCACCAGCAGGATCAGGAAGAGGGAGGCGCCGTAGAGCAGTGGTACCGCCGTGCGCAGCGCGCGGTGGCCGATCCACACTATGGCGATCATCAGGGCCAGGCCGATGCCGGTGTTGAGCAGGTGGCGCAGCAGGAAGAAGTACGGGTCGCCCTGGTTCAGCTCGGTGCGGTTGCGGGTGGCCGAGTAGACCAGCACGGTGCCGATCAGCGACAGCGCGCCGGCCGCCAGCAGTATCGGCCAGTCCATCCGGCGGGCCACCGAGTCGCGGGCGAAGACCCGGGTCCAGCCCGCGCGCTCGGGTCCGTAGCCGGAGACCTGGAAACTGTTCGCCCCGGTCATGTGCGCATCCTCCGCTTGCGGGCGCCCGCGGGGCCGCCGCGCCGTCGGCGGCGGGTCTCGCGGTTGGCGTTCTCCTGGTTGCCGACGGTCGCGCCCTGGTCGGTGCCGTCGAGCGGCGCGTACTCGTCCTCCTCGGTGGCCTGCTGGTCCTTGACCGGGTCGTCGGAGACCTTCGGCGAGGCGATGGTGCCGTCCGACTTGACCTTCGGCAGGGACTTCTGCGGCGTGGCGAGCAGGGCCTTCTTGCTGTCGATCTCGCCGTCGTCGGAGACGCCGTACAGGGCGTCGTAGATGTTGCGGACGGCCGGTCCCGAGGCGCCGGAGCCGGTGCCGCCCTGGGAGATCGTCATGACGATCGAGTAGTCCTTGGTGTACGTGGCGAACCAGGACGTGGTCTGCTTGCCGTGGACCTCCGCGGTGCCGGTCTTGGCGTGCATCGGGATCTCGTCCTGCGGCCAGCCCTGGAACCGCCAGGCGGCCGTTCCGTTGGTGGCGACGCCCGCGAGGGCGGCGTCCATCTTGCTGAGCGTGGCCTTGCTTATCGGCAGCTTGCCGTGCGACTCGGGCTTGATCTCCTCGGTGGTCTTGCCGTCGGCGCTGATGACGGCCTTGCCGACGGAGGGGTCGTAGAGGGTGCCGCCGTTGGAGATGGCCGAGTAGATGGTGGCCATCTGGATGGGGGTGACGAGGGTGTCGCCCTGGCCGATGGAGTAGTTGATGGCGTCACCGGCGCGCATCTTGTTGCCTTCGAGGCAGTTCTCGTACGCGATCTTCTCCACGTACGTGCCGTCCTTCTTGCCGGTCTTGCACCAGGCGTCCTTGTTGGCCTCCCAGTAGTCCTGCTTCCACTGGCGGTCGGGGATCCGGCCGGTGACCTCGTTGGGGAGGTCGATGCCGGTCTCCTCGCCGAGGCCGAACTGGTGGGCGGCCTTGTAGAAGTAGTCCTTGGCGTTCTTGCCGTCCATGCCGCCGTCCTTCTTCCACTCCTCGTGGGCGAGGCGGTAGAAGACGGTGTCGCAGGAGACTTCGAGGGCGCGGCCGAGGCTGATGGGGCCGTAGTTGGCGGACTCGAAGTTCTTGAAGACCTGGTTGCCGACCGAGTAGGAGCTGGAGCAGTCGTAGTTGCCGTCGAAGTCGTAGCCGGCCTCGACGGCGGCGGAGGTGGAGACCACCTTGAAGATGGAGCCGGGGGCGGCCTGGCCCTGGATGGCGCGGTTGAGCAGCGGGTAGTTGGAGTTCTTCCCGGTGAGCTTCTTGTAGTCGGCGGCCGAGATGCCGCCGACCCAGGCGTTGGGGTCGTAGGTCGGGTTGGAGGCCATGGCGACGACTCGGCCGGTCTTGGCCTCCATGACGACGACGGCGCCGGAGTCGGCCTTGTAGTTGGTGCCGGTGTTGCGGTCGTACTCCTTGCGGGCGGCCTTCATCGCCTCGTTCAGCTCGTATTCGGCGATGCGCTGGACGCGGGAGTCGATGCTGGTGACGAGGTTGTCGCCGGGCTGGGCGGCGTCGGACTCGGCCTCGCCGATGACCCGGCCGAGGTTGTCGACCTCGTAGCGGGTGACGCCGGCCTTGCCGCGCAGCGCCTTGTCGTACTGGCGCTCCAGGCCGCTGCGGCCGACCTGGTCGGAGCGCAGGTAGGGCGAGTCGGTGTCCTGGGCCTGCTGGATCTCGTCGTCGGTGACCGGGGAGAGGTAGCCGAGGACCTGGGCGGTGTTGGCCTGGCCGGGCGCCGCGTAGCGCCGCACCGCCTCGGGCTCGGCGGTGATGCCGGGGAACTCCTCGGAGCGCTCGCGGATCTGGAGGGCCTGCTTGGCGGTGGCCTCGTCGGTGATGGGGATGGGCTGGTACGGCGAGCCGTTCCAGCACGGCTGGGGGGTCTCCGCGTCGCAGAGGCGGACCTTCAGCATGACGTCCTTGGGCTTCATGCCCAGCACGCCGGCCAGCTTGGTGAGGACGGCCTCGCCGTCGTCCTTCATCTTCAGCAGGTCGGTGCGGGAGGCGGAGACGACCAGCCGGGTTTCGTTGTCCGCGAGGGCCACGCCGCGGGCGTCCAGGATGGAGCCGCGGACGGCGGGCTGGACGACCTGCTGCACATGGTTGCCGGAGGCTTCGGCGGCGTATTCGTCGCCCTGGCGGATCTGGAGGTACCAGAGCCGGCCGCCGAGGGTGCCCAGGAGGGAGAGCACGAGGACTTGGATGACGATGAGCCGGATCTGGACGCGTGTGCTCCGACCGGTCTCGGGGATGTTGGTCACTGCGGTTGCCGCCCCCTCTCAGTGCGCCGACGTGTGTGCGCGTACGAATGATGAACGGTCGACCTGTGCGCCCACGTTCCACCCCGGCCCACCCGTTCGAGTGAACTCGGGTGCGGCCACGCCCGCTTGGGCCCCGCGTCGTGCCGCCTCACCGGGCCCGGCAGCCCCGGCGGCTGCCCCTCGGTCCCCCGTCACAGCCGCTTGACCCCCTTGATGCGGCCGGCCCGCGCGACCCGGGCCCGCGCCGCCTTCACCCGCAGGCCGTTCTTCTGCGCGCCGATGCGCAGGCCGGTGCCGCCGGAGAGCCAGCCGGAGGAGATGTCGGTGGCCTGTCCGGCGGAGCCGGTGTCGGCCAGCGGGTCGTTCTCCGCGCGGCGGGCCAGCGCCATGATGCCGGGCACCACGAAGGGGGCGAGCAGCAGGTCGTACAGGGCGGCGGTGAACAGCAGGCCGCCCAGGCCCACATGGCGGGCGGCGGTGTCGCCGACCAGGGCGCCGACCCCGGCGTAGAGCAGGGTGGAGCCGATGGCGGCGACGACCACGACGGCCATCGGGCCGGTGGCGGACTTCAGCCGGCCGTTGTCGGGTTTGGCGAGGCCGGCCAGATAGCCGATGACGCACAGCACGAGGGCGTAGCGCCCGGCGGCGTGGTCGGCGGGCGGGGCCAGGTCGGCGAGCAGGCCGGCGCCGAAGCCGACCAGGGCGCCGCCGGTGTGGCCGTAGACCAGGGCGAGGCCGAGGACGGTGAGCAGCAGCAGATCGGGGACGGCGCCGGGCAGATGCAGCCGGGCCAGCACGCTGACCTGGATCACCAGGGCGACGACGACCAGGGCGGCGGACAGCAGGATCCGGTTGACGCGCATGGGACTTCAGACTCCTACTGCTCGGGCTCGGGCTGCGTCTGTCCGTCGGCGGCCTGGCCGTCCTCGGGCACCCCGGCGGACGGCGTCACGGTCACCGTCACGGTGGGCGTGGGGGTCGGCTTCGGCTTGTCGGGGAGCACCGTGTCGCGCGGGTCCTTCTTCGGGGCCTGGACGACGACGCCGACGATGTCGAGCTTGGTGAAGCTGACGTACGGCGTGACGTACAGGGTGCGGGTCAGGTCGCCGCCGGACGGGTCGACGCGGGAGACGACGCCGACCGGGACGCCGGGCACGAAGGGCTTGTCGGCCTGGGAGCCGAAGGTGACCAGCCGGTCGCCCTTCTTCACCTCGGCCTTGCCGTTGAGCAGTTCGACGCGCAGCGGCCGGTCGCCCTGGCCGGAGGCGAAGCCGAGTTCGTCGCCGGACTCCATCCGGGTGCCGACGGTGAAGTCGGGGTCGCTGGCCAGCAGCACGGTGGCGGAGCTGGGGCCGACGGTGGTGACCCGGCCGACCAGTCCGTCGCCGTTGAGGACGGTCATGTCGCGCTCGATGCCGTCGTCGGCGCCGACGTCCAGGGTGACGGTCCAGGAGAAGCCCTGGGCCGCTCCTATACCGATGACCTGGGCGCCCTTGATGCCGTACTGGCCCTCGCCGGCGATCTTCAGCATCTTGTCGAGCTGGGCGAGGCGGCTGCGGCCCCGGTCGTCGCTGCCGAGCTTCGCCTTCAGCGCCGCGTTCTCCTGCTCCAGCGCGGCGAGCCGGTCGTGCCGGTCACCGGAGTCGCGGACCGCGGAGATCGCGTTGCCCACGGGGTCGACGGCGGACGACACCCCGTTCTCGATCGGACCGAAGACGGTGGCCGCGGCCTGCCGGGCACCGTCGACCGGGGAATCCTCCCCGCCGCGGATGTCCACCGTGATCAGCGCGAACGCTACGGCGATCAGCAGCACCAGGAGCAGCCGGCTCTCTTTCGTGTCCCTCACGTGCGGCGGCCGTGCCTTCCTCGTCGGAATTCGGAAACATCGGAAACATCAGGAACATCGGAGACATCGGCAATCGCGGACAACGAGGCGGACAACACCACGGGCTGCGTCGCCGACAACGCCGAAAAAGACTTCCGTGTCTCTATATCAACGATCCGCCGCACGAGAGGAGATCGTCTCGTACGGCGGAACCGAAGCGTTACGTCATCTGCGCGGCTGGGCGTCCAGCACCTGCTGGAGCGCCTCGAACTCCTCGACGCACTTGCCGGACCCGAGCGCCACACTGTCCAGCGGGTCCTCGGCGATGTGGATCGGCATGCCGGTCTCCCGGCGCAGCCGCTCGTCGAGCCCGCGCAGCAGCGCACCGCCGCCGGTCAGCACGATGCCCCGGTCCATGATGTCGCCGGACAGCTCCGGCGGACATTTGTCGAGGGTGGTCTTGACGGCGTCGACGATGGCGTTGACCGGTTCCTCGATCGCCTTGCGTACTTCGCCGGCCGAGATGACGACCGTCTTGGGCAGTCCGGAGACCAGGTCCCGGCCGCGGATTTCGGTGTGCTCGTCAGCGTCGAGGTCGTACGCCGAACCGATCGTGATCTTGATCTGTTCGGCCGTCCGCTCACCCAGCAGGAGGGAGTACTCCTTCTTGATGTGCTGGATGATGGCGTTGTCCAGTTCGTCGCCCGCGACCCGGATGGACTGGGCGGTGACGATGCCGCCGAGGGAGATGACCGCGACCTCCGTGGTGCCGCCGCCGATGTCGACCACCATGTTGCCCGTGGCCTCGTGGACCGGCAGGCCGGAGCCGATGGCCGCGGCCATGGGCTCCTCGATGATGTGCACCTGGCGGGCGCCGGCCTGGGACGACGCCTCGATGACGGCACGGCGCTCGACGCCGGTGATGCCCGAGGGCACACAGACGACGACGCGCGGACGAGCCAGATACCTCCGCTTGTGGATCTTCAGGATGAAGTAGCGGAGCATCCGCTCGGTGATCTCGAAGTCCGCGATCACACCGTCCTTCAGCGGACGTACGGCAACGATGTTGCCGGGCGTGCGCCCGATCATCTTCTTCGCTTCGGCACCGACCGCGAGAATGCCACCGGTGTTGGTGTTGATGGCGACGACGGACGGCTCGTTGAGTACGATCCCACGACCCCTGACGTACACCAGCGTGTTGGCGGTCCCGAGGTCGACAGCCATGTCACGGCCGATGAACGACATTGAGTTCCCCATCAGGATTCGACTGGCCTTCCCAGGAGCTTTTGAGGGCTTTTCAGGTCGGCGAGGTGGGTGCAGTGACGTGAAGAGGCTTCCATCGTAGACGCGCTTTCGCGAACACTGCGCGAGGGTCTTCGCCATTGTCAGCAGATGGCGCCCCGCCTCGCTTGTGGAGACGGGCCGACGGAGGCAAACGTTCCCCCGATCGGCACGCATATGTCACAGGGCGGCCGCATTCGGGCGGCCGCCCTGGTCAACTGGGCCATTGGGCTGACACGGCGTCAGAAAAAACCCCGCCGGTCAGTCGCGGCCCGGGAAGAAGATCTTCAGCTCGCGCTCGGCGGACTCCTCGGAGTCGGAGGCGTGGATCAGGTTCTCCCGGACGATCACGCCGTAGTCGCCGCGGATGGAGCCGGGCGCGGCGGCGATCGGGTCGGTCGGGCCGGCCAGCGCGCGCACGCCCTCGATGACCCGGTCGCCCTCGACGACCAGGGCGACGACCGGGCCGGAGGCCATGAACTCGACCAGCGGCTCGTAGAACGGCTTGCCCTGGTGCTCGCCGTAGTGCGCCTCCAGGGTCTCCTGGTCCAGGGTGCGCAGTTCCAGCGCCGTGATCCGCCAGCCGGCCTTGCGCTCGATACGGCTGATGATCTCGCCGGTCAGGCCACGACGTACGGCGTCGGGCTTGAGCAGGACGAGGGTGCGCTGAGTCACGGCGGGCTCCTTGGAATGTGAGGTGGTGCGGGTGAGCACTGAGGTTACCGGGCGTGTCGGCGCTCCGGTCACGCAGCGTCAGCTCAGGGGGTCGGCCGGGGCGCGGGCCGGCCGGTCAGGCGGCGTCCGCCTGCGCCGCGAACCTTGCCTTCGCCTCGTCGATCTTCTTGCCGTAGTGCACGGACGCCCACCACAGGGCGGCGAAGACGACCCCGAGGATGAACATCATCGGGACCACCAGCCCGGAGGCGATCAGGGCGATCTGGAGCGCCCAGCCCAGCAGCACCCCGCCGGGCCGGGTCACGACGCCGCACAGCGCCACGCACAGGAACATCGCGACGCCGCTGACCGTCCACACCGTCCCCATGGTCAGGTCGGGTTCCTTCATGGCGACCAGTCCGGCGAAGCCGATGATGAAGAACTCGCCGATCAGGGTCGAGGAGCACAGGGTGCGCACGGGATGTCAGCCCCTTCCCAGCAGCAGTCGGGCCTCGCCCACGGTGATGACGGAACCGGTGACCAGGACGCCGCCGCCGGCGAACTCGCCCTCCTCCTCGGCCAGCGTGATCGCCGCTTCCAGGGCGTCCGGCAGCCGCGGCTCGACCTGCACCCGGTCGTCGCCGAACACCTCGACGGCGATGCCCGCCAGCGTGTCGGCGTCCATCGCGCGGTGGCTGGAGTTCTGGGTGACGACGATCTCCGCGAAGAGCGGCTCGAACGCCTCCAGGAGCCCCCGGACGTTCTTGTCGCCGCTCGCGCCGACCACGCCGATCAGCCGGCTGAAGTCGAACGCCTCCCGCACCGCCTCGGCGGTGGCGCGGGCGCCGGCCGGGTTGTGCGCGGCGTCCAGCACGACGGTCGGGGAGGTCCGTACGACCTCCAGCCGGCCCGGCGAGGCGACGGCGGCGAACGCCTTGCGGACGGTGTCGAGATCCAGCGGGTCGGGGCGCTGGGCGCCGACGCCGAAGAACGCCTCCACGGCGGCGAGCGCGACCGCCGCGTTGTGCGCCTGGTAGGGGCCGTGCAGCGGCAGGTAGATCTCGGGGTACTCGCCGCCCAGGCCGCGCAGGGTGAGCAGCTGTCCGCCGACGGCGACCTGCCGGGCCACCACGCCGAACTCCAGGCCCTCGCGGGCCACCGTGGCGTCCACGTCGACGGCCTTCTTCAGCAGCACCTGGGCCGCGTCCACCGGCTGCTGGGCCAGGATCACGGTGGCGTCCTGCTTGATGATCCCGGACTTCTCGCCGGCGATCTCGGCGGTGGTGTCGCCGAGCCGGTCGGTGTGGTCGAGGTCGATGGGGGTGACGACGGCGACGTCCCCGTCGATGACGTTGGTGGCGTCCCAGCTGCCGCCCATGCCGACCTCGACGACGGCCACGTCGACCGGGGCGTCCGCGAAGGCGGCGTACGCCATGCCGGTGAGCACCTCGAAGAAGGACAGCCGGTACTCCTGCTGTCCGTCGACCATCTCGACGTACGGCCTGACGTCCTGGTACGTCTCGATGAACCGCTCGGCGGAGACGGGGGCGCCGTCCAGGCTGATCCGCTCGGTGATCGACTGGACGTGCGGCGACGTGTACCGGCCGGTGCGCAGCTCGAAGGCGCCGAGCAGGGCCTCGATCATGCGGGCGGTGGAGGTCTTGCCGTTGGTGCCGGTGATGTGGATCGAGGGGTACGAGCGCTGCGGCTCGCCCAGCACGTCCATCAGCGCGGCGATCCGGGCGACGGACGGCTCCAGCTTGGTCTCGCCCCAGCGGGTGGCGAGCTCGGCCTCGACCTCGCGCAGCGCCTTGTCGACCTCGGGGTCCTCGGGGCGGGCGGGCACGTCGGCCCCCGGGGGGCCGCCCTGGGTGCGCAGGGTGCGGCTGCCGGCCTCGATGACGGCGAGGTCGGGGTCGCGGGTGGTTTCCGCGTCGATGATCTCTTCGAAGGGGTCGGGCTGGGGGTCGGCAGGGTTGTCGCTCACGAAGCCAGTCTACGGAGGGGGCCGACAAAGGTCGGGGGTGGCTTGGGCTGTCGTTCGAGTGCGGGTGCGTCGTGGCTTGTCGCGCAGTTCCCCGCGCCCCTATAGGTACGCGCAGTCCCCCGGTACCTCGCACAGCACCGGGGGACTCGCCACCAAGAACCCTTACGCCTGCGGCAAGCGCTCCAGCTGGGTCTGGAGGCGGACGATGTCCTCCTCCGCCTTCGCCAGCCGTCCCCGGATCTTGTCGACCACCTGGTCCGGGGCCTTGGCCAGGAACGCCTCGTTGCCGAGCTTGGCGGTGGCCTGGGCCTTCTCCTTCTCGGCGGCGGCGAGGTCCTTGGCCAGGCGCTTGCGCTCGGCGGCGACGTCGATCGTGCCGGAGAGGTCGAGGGCGACCTCGGCGCCGGCCACCGGCAGGGTCGCGGTGGCCGTGAAGGACTCGCCCTCCGGCTGGAGGCGCAGGAGCTGGCGGATGGCCGGCTCGTGCGGGGCGAGCGCCGTGCCGTCCAGCGCGAGGCGGGCCGGGACCCGCTGGCCGGGCTGCAGGCCCTGGTCGGCGCGGAAGCGGCGGACCTCGGTGATGACGGACTGGAGGGTCTCGATCTCGCGCTCGGCGGCCGCGTCCCGGAAGCCGCCCGGGGCGTCAGCCCCAGGAACGAACACAGTGGACGGCCACGGGGCGACGACGACCGACTCGCCGCCGGTCAGCGTGGTCCACAGCTCCTCGGTGACGAACGGGACGACCGGGTGCAGCAGCCGCAGCGTGACGTCGAGGACCTCGCCGAGGACGCGCTTGCTGACCTCGGCGGCGGCGCCGCCTGCCTGGAAGGCGGTCTTGGACAGCTCGACGTACCAGTCGAAGACCTCGCCCCACGCGAAGTGGTACAGCGCGTCGGAGAGCTTGGCGAACTGGTAGTCCTCGTAGTACGCGTCGACGGCGGCGACGGTCTCGTTCAGCCGGGACAGAATCCAGCGGTCCGTGGAGGACATCGCGGAGACGTCCGGCAGCGGGCCCTCGACCGTGGCGCCGTTCATCATGGCGAACCGCGTGGCGTTCCAGATCTTGTTGGCGAACTTGCCGGACGCGTCGACCCAGCTCTCGCCGATCGGCACGTCGGTGCCGGGGTTGGCGCCGCGGGCCAGGGTGAAGCGGACCGCGTCGGAGCCGTAGGTGTCCATCCAGTCCAGCGGGTCGACCACGTTGCCGAACGACTTCGACATCTTCTTGCCGCGCTCGTCGCGGACCAGGCCGGTCAGCGCGATGGTCTTGAAGGGGACCTCGCCGTCCATCGCGTACAGGCCGAACATCATCATCCGGGCGACCCAGAAGAAGATGATGTCGTGGCCGGTCAGCAGGACGTCGGTCGGGTAGAACTTCGCGAGGTCGTCGGTCCGCTCCGGCCAGCCGAGGGTGGAGAACGGCCACAGCCCGGACGAGAACCAGGTGTCCAGGACGTCCGTCTCCTGGTGCCAGCCCGCGCCGGTCGGCGGCTCCTCGTCGGGGCCGACGCAGACGATCTCGCCGTCCGGGCCGTACCAGACCGGGATCCGGTGGCCCCACCACAGCTGGCGCGAGATGCACCAGTCGTGCATGTTGTCGACCCAGTCGAAGTAGCGCTTCGACATGTCCTCGGGGTGGATCGCGACCCGGCCGTCGCGGACCGCGTCGCCGGCCGCCTTGGCCAGCGGGGCGACCTTGACCCACCACTGCATGGACAGCCGCGGCTCGACGGTGGTCCTGCAGCGCGAGCAGTGGCCCACCGAGTGGACGTAGGGGCGCTTCTCGGCGACGATCCGGCCCTGCTCGCGCAGGGCGGCGACGATCGTGGAGCGCGCCTCGAAGCGGTCCAGGCCCTCGAAGGGGCCGTGCGCGGTGATGACGCCGCGCTCGTCCATGACGGTGATCGACTCCAGGCCGTGCCGCCGGCCGATGGCGAAGTCGTTCGGGTCGTGGGCCGGGGTGACCTTGACGGCACCGGTGCCGAACTCCGGGTCGACGTGGGCGTCGGCGACGACCGGGATGGTCCGGTCGGTCAGCGGCAGCTTGATCCGCTTGCCGACCAGGTGCGTGTACCGCTCGTCGTCGGGGTGGACGGCGACGGCCGTGTCACCGAGCATCGTCTCGGCCCGGGTGGTGGCGACGACGAGGGTCTCCTCCCCCTCCCCGTACCGGATGGAGACCAGCTCGCCGTCGTCCTCCTGGTACTCGACCTCGATGTCGGAGATGGCGGTCAGACAGCGCGGGCACCAGTTGATGATGCGCTCGGCGCGGTAGATCAGGCCGTCGTCGTAGAGCCGCTTGAAGATGGTGCCGACGGCGCTGGACAGGCCCTCGTCCATCGTGAAGCGCTCACGCGACCAGTCGACGCCGTCGCCCAGGCGCCGCATCTGGCCGAGGATCTTGCCGCCGTACTCCTCCTTCCACTGCCACACCCGCTGGACGAACTCCTCGCGGCCGAGGTCGTGCCGGGACTTGCCCTCCTCGGCGAGCTGCTGCTCGACCTTGTTCTGGGTGGCGATGCCGGCGTGGTCCATGCCGGGCAGCCAGAGCGCCTCGAAGCCCTGCATCCGCTTGCGGCGGGTCAGCGCGTCCATCAGCGTGTGCTGGAAGGCGTGGCCCAGGTGCAGCGAGCCGGTGACGTTGGGCGGCGGGATGACGATGGTGTACGGGGGCTTGTCGCTCGTCGCGTCGGCGGTGAAGTAACCCCGTTCCACCCAGCGCTCGTACAGCTTCCCCTCTACGTCGGCCGGCGTGTACTGGGGCGGCAGATCGGTCGTGGGCGCTGCTTGCGGCTGCTGAGTGTTCTCGGTCACCGGGCCAGTTTAGAGGTGTCGCCGCCGTGTCCCGAAACGCCTTTCGTTTGTAACGGTGCGACCCCCGGTGCCCGGCCCGGGCGGCTTCTGGGACAGGATGTCAGGAACGCGTAAGCATCTGGAGGGGAACCCAGAGATGAGCCAGAACCAGCCGGGGCCGTACGGCGGACAGCAGCCCCCGGGGCCCGGTCAGCAGCCCGGCCCGTACGGGCAGCCGGGACCGTACGGCCAGCCACCGCAGGCACCGGCGCCGCAGCCCGGCTACGGCTACCCGCAGCAGCCGGGCACCCCTCCGCAGACCCCGCCGCAGCCCGGTTACGGCTATCCGCAGCAGCCCCCGCAGGGCGTACCCCCGCAGGGCGGCCCCTACGGGCAGCCTCCCCAGTACGGCCAGCAGCCGCCGGCCTACGGTCAGCAGCCCGGGTACGGCCAGCAGCCGCCGTACGGCCAGCCGCCCTACGGCCAGCAGCCCTTCGGTGCGCCCCAGCCGCCGCCTCCCGGCGGGAGCGGCAAGAAGAAGGCCGCGCTGATCATCGGGGCGGTCGCGGTGGTCGCCGCGGTCGCCGTCGGCGCGTACTTCGTCTTCGGGAGCGGGAGCGGCGGCGGTTCGGACATCGCCGACGACGGCGCGCACACGCTGACGGCGCCGGCCACCGTCCTGGACGGGGAGTACAAGAAGGGCGGCAGCACGGACAGCGGCGGCTTCGACGAGAGCGACCTCGACAAGGCCGAGAAGTACGGCATCTCGAACCCGAAGAACGTCGCGGCGGCCTACACCAGCGGGGACGAGTCCAACCCGCTGGCCATGAAGATGCTCAACTTCATGGGGGCGTACGGCGAGATCGACGACCCGGAGAAGGTGGTCGACGCCATGTTCGCCGAGATGAAGGAGAACGCCGCCGCCGACGAGGAGACCTCGGGCGAGGCCGTGGGCAGCCCCGAGGAGTTCACGCCGAGCGGTCTGAGCGGCGCGGTCCTGAAATGCCAGGAGCTGAAGGTCGAGAACGCCGCCGCGTCGGCGGGTTCGACCGTCTCCGGACCGGCCCAGATCAGCATGCCGGTGTGCATCTGGGGCGATCACAGCACGCTGGGCGTGGTCATGCCGGTGGACCTGGCCGACGCCATGTCCGGCAAGACCGCCGACCTGCCCGGCGCCGCCGAGACGGCGGCCAAGGTCCGCGACGACGTGCGGGTCAAGAGCTGACGCCGGAGTACGGCGCACACGGCAGGGGCCCGGTCGCGATCGACCGGGCCCCTGCTCGTACGTCCGCGGCGACTACGCCGTCTTCTGCTCGCCGGGGCCGCGGCCGCGCGAGTCCCGCGGGATCAGCGTCGGGTTGACGTTGGAGAGGACCACGTCGGCGGTGATGACGACCCGGGCGACGTCCTTGCGGGACGGCACCTCGTACATCACGCCCTGGAGGACCTCCTCCATGATGGCGCGCAGGCCGCGGGCGCCGGTCTGGCGCAGGATCGCCTGGTCGGCGATGGCCTCCAGCGCCTCGCGCTCGAAGTCCAGCTCCACACCGTCGAGTTCGAACAGCCGCTGGTACTGCTTCACCAGCGCGTTGCGCGGCTCGACGAGGATCTGGAGCAGCGCCTCGCGGTCCAGGTTGTGCACGGAGGTGATCACCGGGAGGCGGCCGATGAACTCCGGGATCATGCCGAACTTGACCAGGTCCTCCGGCATGACCTGCTGGAAGTGGTCCTGGGACTCGCGCTCCCGCTTGGAGCGGATCTGCGCGCCGAAGCCGATGCCCTTGGCACCGGCCCGGGACTCGATGATCTTCTCCAGGCCCGCGAAGGCGCCGCCCACGATGAACAGCACGTTCGTCGTGTCGATCTGGATGAACTCCTGGTGCGGGTGTTTGCGGCCGCCCTGCGGCGGCACCGAGGCCGTGGTGCCCTCCAGAATCTTCAGCAGCGCCTGCTGGACGCCCTCGCCGCTGACGTCCCGGGTGATCGACGGGTTCTCGCTCTTGCGGGCGACCTTGTCGATCTCGTCGATGTAGATGATCCCGGTCTCGGCCTTCTTGACGTCGTAGTCGGCCGCCTGGATCAGCTTCAGCAGGATGTTCTCGACATCCTCGCCGACGTAGCCCGCCTCGGTGAGGGCGGTGGCGTCGGCGATCGCGAACGGCACGTTCAGCATCCGGGCCAGGGTCTGGGCCAGCAGGGTCTTGCCGGAGCCGGTGGGGCCGAGCAGCAGGATGTTGGACTTCGCCAGCTCGATGGCGTCCTCGCGGCTCTGCGCGCCGCCGTTCTCGCCGGCCTGGACCCGCTTGTAGTGGTTGTAGACCGCGACGGAGAGCGCCTTCTTGGCCGCCTCCTGGCCCACCACGTACCCCTCGAGGAACTCGTAGATCTCGCGGGGCTTGGGCAGCTCCTCCCAGCGCACCTCGCTGGTCTCGGCCAGTTCCTCTTCGATGATCTCGTTGCAGAGGTCGATGCACTCGTCGCAGATGTACACACCGGGCCCTGCGATGAGCTTCTTGACCTGCTTCTGGCTCTTGCCGCAGAACGAGCACTTGAGCAGATCGCCGCCGTCACCGATGCGTGCCACGGTGTGCTTCCCCTTCGCCTGGGAGACTCCTGGACGACGTGGAGACGTCCAGCGGACTCCTGGTGCTGCCTTATGTCGACGGTACCTTGCCTGGCCCCCCGTCCGGGCCCCCCTTGGCATGGTTCGCTTTGACGTGAACCCCGCCAAATCATGCCAAGGGGCGGCAGACGATACAGCGTCCTGCCTCAGCGGAGGGAGGAGTTGTCCATCTTCCGGGTGGTGATGATCTGGTCGATCAGGCCGTAGGCCAGCGCGTCCTCGGCCGTGAGGATCTTGTCGCGCTCGATGTCCTCGCGGATCTTGTCGATCTCCTGGGTGGAGTGCTTGGCCAGCATCTCCTCCAGCTGCGAACGCATCCGCAGGATCTCGTTGGCGGCGATCTCCAGGTCGGAGACCTGACCGCGGCCGGTCTCGCTGTACGGCTGGTGGATCAGCACCCGGGCGTTGGGCAGCGCCATCCGCTTGCCGGGGGTGCCGGCGGCGAGCAGCACGGCCGCGGCGGAGGCCGCCTGGCCCATGCAGACCGTCTGGATGTCCGGCTTCACGTACTGCATCGTGTCGTAGATGGCCGTGAGGGCGGTGAAGGAGCCGCCGGGGCTGTTGATGTAGACCGAGATGTCGCGGTCCGGGTCCATCGACTCCAGGCACAGCAGCTGGGCCATGACGTCGTTGGCGGAGGCGTCGTCGATCTGCACGCCGAGGAAGATCACCCGCTCTTCGAAGAGCTTGGCGTACGGGTCGTACTCGCGCACGCCCTGCGAGGTGCGCTCGACGAAGCGGGGGATGACGTAGCGGGACTCGGCCGTGGGGCCGGTGTACTCGGCGCGCGGGCGCTCGTACAGGCCGCTGCCGGGGAAGTCGTTCACAGTGTCTCCTGGAAAGAGCTGAGGCGGTCGGCTGGGGGCGTGGGAAAGGGGCTCAGGCGCCCGTGCCGCCGCCGCCCGGCATGCCCGCGGCCGTGGGGATCACATCGTCGATGAGGCCGTACTCCTTGGCCTCGAAGGCGTCGAACCAGCGGTCGCGGTCCGAGTCGCGGGTGATCTGCTCGACCGTCTGGCCGGTGTGCTGAGAGGTGAGCTCGGCCATGCGCTTCTTGGTGTGCAGCAGCCGCTCGGCGTGGATCTTGATGTCCGAGGCGGAGCCGGCCAGGCCGGCCGAGGGCTGGTGGATCAGGATCTCGGCGTTCGGCAGCGCGAAGCGCTTGCCCGGGGTGCCCGCGCTGAGCAGGAACTGACCCATCGAGGCCGCCAGCCCCATCGCGATGGTCACCACGTCGTTCTTGATGAACTGCATGGTGTCGTAGATCGCCATGCCGGCCGTGATCGAACCGCCCGGGCTGTTGATGTAGAGGAAGATGTCCTTGTCCGGGTCGGCGGCAAGGAGCAGCAGCTGTGCGGTGATCTTGTTGGCAATGTCGTCGTCGACCGGCTGGCCGAGGAAGATGATCCGCTCACCGAGCAGCCGGTTGTAGACCTGGTCGCCGAGGCCACCACCGATGGAGGGCTCGCCGGCGGCTGAGGGCATCAGATTCGTCACGTATCCACCTGCTCGTCTTACGACGGCGCCGGGCCGTCTCACGTTTCCCTGCGGGGCTGGAGCCGTATCGGAGACTCCACTGCCCTCGTATTCATGGACCCTAACGCGCGGGTCCCTTCGGGGAATCCCGCGAAGTGGGGTGTTCGCCGGGGGCGTAGCCGTTCAGGAGCGTTCGGTACGCGGGCGGGTGCGGGTCGTGGGTGGCTGGTCGCGCCCCGAGGCGGAACCGCACATGAGCACAGACCCGCGCCCCTGGGGCACGAGCGGGACGGGCCCCGAGAAGCTCGCGCGTCTCGGGGCCCGTCCTTCCGTCGATGAAGAAGTGAGGGTCAGCCCTCGGTCTTCTCCTCGGCCGGGGTGTCCTCGGTGGAGTCGGCGGCGGCCTCGGCCGGGGCCTCCGTCTCCTTCTCCTCGTCGTCGCTCAGGTCGACGATCTCGCCGTTGGTGTCCTTGACCGTGGCCTTCTCGACCACGACGGCCAGCGCCTTGCCGCGGGCCACCTCGCCGACCAGCAGCGGGACCTGGCCCTGCTCGACGACGGCCTGGGCGAACTGGTCGGGGGACATGCCGGAGGAGGAGGCGCGCCGCATGAGGTGCTCGGTGAGCTCCTCCTGGTTGACGTTGAGCTTCTCCTGCTTGACCAGCTCGTCGAGGACGAACTGGGTCTTGATGCCCTTGACCGCGGCCTCGCGGGTCTCGGTCTCGAACTCCTCCTCGGTCTTGCCCTGGATCTCCAGGTACTTCGGGAGGTCGAGGCCCATCTGGCCGAGCTGGTGGTGCTCCAGGTTGTGCTTGCGGGTGCCCACCTCGTCCTCGAGCAGCTTCTCGGGGACGGGGACCTCGACCAGCTCGAGGAGCTTGTCCAGGACCCGCTCCTGGGCCTGGGTGGCCTGGTCGTACTGCTTCATGTTCTCGAGGCGCTTACGGCTGTCGGCCTTGAGCTCGTCCAGGGTGTCGAACTCCGACGCCAGCTGCGCGAAGTCGTCGTCCAGCTCGGGCAGCTCGCGCGCGGCGACCTGGCTGACCTTGACGGTGACCTCGGCCTCCTGGCCGGCCGCCGAGCCGCCCTTCAGCTCGGAGGTGAAGGTGGCCTCGCCACCGGCCTCCAGGCCCTTGACGGCCTCGTCGATGCCTTCGAGCAGCTCGCCGGAGCCGATGGTGTAGGAGACGCCGCTGGCGACGCCGTCCTCCAGGATCTCGCCGCCGACCTTGGCCTCCAGGTCGATGGTGACGACGTCGCCGTCCTCGGCGGCGCGCTCCACCGGGGAGGTGGCGGCGAAGCGCTCGCGGAGCTGCTCGACCGACTTGTCCACGTCCTCGTCGGTGACCTCGACCGCGTCGACCTCGACCTCGATGCCGGAGAAGTCCGGGATCTCGATCGTCGGGCGGACGTCGACCTCGGCGGTGAAGTTCAGCGTCTCGCCGTCCTTCAGCTCCGTGATGTCGACCTCGGGCTGGCCCAGCGGGTCCACCTCGGCCTCGTTGACGGCGTCGGTGTAGAACTTCGGGAGGGCGTCGTTGACGGCCTCCTCCAGCACCGCACCGCGGCCGAACCGCTGGTCGATGACCCGGGCCGGGATCTTGCCCTTGCGGAAGCCCTTCACCGTGACCTGCTGGTTGATCTTCTTGTACGCCGCGTCGAGGCTGTCCTTGAGCTCCTCGAAGGGCACCTCGACAGTGAGCCGAACCCGAGTCGGGTTCAGGGTCTCCACGGCGCTCTTCACGGTTCGGTCTCCTTGTGGCTGACTTCTTGGGTTCTGCCGGAGCCAGAGCGGCCCGGCCGATGTTCGCCGCCCGGGAGACTGCACAGGATGAGACACACGGGCGTGCAGCTTGCATAGTAACGGCAGCGGGTACACGGCCCAAAAGGCGATCGAGGCGATCACGGCGCGATCATGCGAGGTGACCGGCCGGGTGGCCGGTGGATGGTCGGGGTGGCGGGATTTGAACCCACGGCCTTCCGCTCCCAAAGCGGACGCGCTACCAAGCTGCGCCACACCCCGTCTGGTGCGATCCGTAGGGTACATGCCGACAGCCCGGCGGGCCGTCGTATTCCACGGGGTGTGCGACACAGGGGGCCGACCCGCTACGATGCCTCCAGTGCCGCGATCGGTGATCCGCGGCGCGTGCTGTGCGGGCGTAGCTCAATGGTAGAGCCCCAGTCTTCCAAACTGGCTACGCGGGTTCGATTCCCGTCGCCCGCTCCATCCAACGCCCAGGGGCCCGGTTCCGTGAACCGGGCCCCTGGGCGTTGTCAGAAGCTGATCGAGTTGATCGTCTCCGCTATCGAGTTCATGAAGCGGTTGATCGACGGGGCCATGCCGGTGGAGGCGAGGAAGAAGCCGAAGAGGACCGCGACGATCGCGGGGCCGGCCTTGAGAGATCCCCCTCGCACGAGCACCACGAGGATGATCGCCAACAGCAGCACCACAGACAGTGAAATGGCCACAACTGATCACACCCTAGGTCGGTCCGCACTCCCGGCCCGGCGGTGCGGTCTCGCGCACCCCCGCCAGGAACCATCGTGCCACCAACCCGGCCGTCTCATGCGGCAGGTGACGCATCGTTTGGCCGACGTCCCACCGGCACACCCGGCACCGCCACCTCTCCGGCACCTCCTCGGCACCTCGCCGGCACGCGTCCCGGGCCGCAACATCCGTATTTCGTACAGGAATTCGGAGAGGCAACCGGGCGGGAAATCCGACCGGTCCGTTTCGGCTCCTCCGCCGCCCGCGCACAACACGTCCGCAGCTAATTCGAATTGTTGCGGCGGGCACATCCGCTGGTGGGGTTTCGGCTGGTTTGATCCGCTGCAATCGGGACAAAGGGGGTGCGTTCAAGGGGAGTTTTACGGATTCCCACAGACAACGCTAGGGTGCCTCGAATGTTCCACGCTGCCCCGTCCCCGCCCGGCAAACAACGTGACGCTTTCTTCGACAACGCCAAGTATCTGGCGATCGTGCTGGTGGCCATGGGCCACTCCTGGGAGCCGCTCAAGGGCGACAGCCGCGTCCTGGAGGGGCTGTACCAGGTGGTGTACGCCTTCCACATGCCGGCGTTCATCATCATCTCCGGTTTCTTCTCGCGCAGCTTCGACATGCGCCCGGACCGGCTGCGGCGGCTGCTCACCGGTGTGGTCGTGCCGTACGTCCTCTTCGAGACGGTGTACTCGCTCTTCAACCGCTACGCCGGCGGCTCGCCGGACCAGCAGATCAGCCTGCTGGACCCCTGGTACCTGACGTGGTTCCTGATCGCGCTGTTCGTGTGGCGGCTGACCACGCCGGTCTGGAAGCTGATCCGGTACCCGCTGCCGGTCGCCCTGGTGATCGCCGCTCTGGCGTCCGTGTCGCCGGAGATCGGTGACGACCTGGATCTCCAGCGGGTGCTCCAGTTCCTGCCGTTCTTCGTGCTGGGGCTGAGCATGCGGGCCGAGCACTTCCAGTGGGTGCGCCGCCGGTCGGTGCGGATCGCGTCGGTGCCGGTGTTCGCGGCGGCCGTGGCGGTCGGCTGGTGGGCGGTGCCGCGGATGAACACCGGCTGGTTCTACCACCGGGACGCCGCCCAGGAACTGGGCGCGCCCTGGTGGACCGGGCCGGTCATGACGCTGGCGCTGTTCGGCTGCTCGCTGCTGCTGACCGCCTGCTTCTTCGCCTGGGTGCCGGGCCGGCAGCGCTGGTTCACGGCGCTGGGCGCGGGCACCCTCTACGGCTATCTGCTGCACGGCTTCCTGATCAAGGGCGCCGACTACCTGGGCCTGTTCGACCCCGCCTGGCTGCACACGCCGCTCGGGGAGGTCTTCGTGACCGTCCTGGCGGCGGCGGCCGTCACGCTACTGTGCACCGCGCCGGTGCGGCGGGCCTTCCGGTTCGCGATGGAGCCGACGATGGCGTGGGCGTTCCGGCGGGACGCGGCACAGGAGGCGCGGGAGGCGCGGGAGGCGCGGGAGCGCCGGGCCGTGGCGGAGCAGCGGGGCGGCCGGGAGAAGGTCTCCGTCTAACGGCCCGGTGACCCCGGTTGCGGCAGACCGAGGAGTGCGCGCATCCGCGTGTACTTCTCGGTCAGTCGTTTCCGGGTCGGCCCGTCCAGGACGGCGAGCCGGGCCGGGTCGGCGTTGTGCGCCAGGTCGGCCTCCTTGACCAGCCGCGCGCCCGGGGTGGCGAGGACGCGGGCGGCGTACGCCTCCGGGGTCTCCCCCGCCCGCTTGGTGACCGCGAGGACGATGTCCTTGGTGCGGGCGCTCAGCGGGGCGGCGGCCAGCCAGGCGTGGGACAGGGCGGCGTCCTCGACGGCGTCGTGCAGCCAGGCGGCCGCGATCTGCGCGTCGTCGCCGCCCCGGCGCCGGACGCCCGCGGCGACGGCGGCCAGGTGCTCGGCGTAGGGGCGGCCCGCCTTGTCGGTCTGGCCGGCGTGGGCGGCGCGGGCGGTGGCTTCCACCTCGGCCAGGGACAGGGCGGGGACCCGCGGGCCGGTCATGTCAGTCGTCCGTGCCGTGCGCGTGGGCGTGCGCCTGGGCGGTGGTGGGGCCCTCGCGGCAGATCAGCAGCAGGGCCCGGTCGTCGTTGACGTCCTTGGCGACCGCCTCGATCAGGTGCCAGGCGGCGCCGTGGAAGCCGCCGGCGACATAGCGGTCGGCCTCGCCGGTGAGCCGGTCGATGCCCTCGACGATGTCCCGGTCGGAGGTCTCCACCAGTCCGTCCGTGAACAGCATCAGCACGTCGCCGGGGCGCAGCGAGCCCTTCACCGGGTCGAACTGGGCGCCGTCGTACACGCCGAGCAGGGGGCCCTCGGCGGCCTTCTCCTCCCAGCGGCCGGTGCCGGCGCTGAGCTGGAGGCCCGGCGGGTGCCCGGCGGTGTACAGCTCGTAGTCGCCGGAGTCGAGGTCCAGGACCAGGTGGATGGAGGTGGCGAAGCCCTCGTCCCAGTCCTGGCGGAGCAGGTAGCCGTTGGCGGCGGGCAGGAAGGCGTGCGGGGGCAGGCTGCCCAGCAGGCCGCCGAAGGCGCCGGAGAGCAGCAGGGCGCGGGAGCCGGCGTCCATGCCCTTGCCGGAGACGTCGGTGAGGACCACCTCCAGCGTCCGGCCGCCGTTGGTGCGGGCCGCGACCACGAAGTCGCCGGAGAAGGACTGGCCGCCCGCCGGGCGCAGCGCCATCTCGCGGTGCCAGCCCGGCGGCAGCTTGGGCAGCTTGCTCTGCACCCGGATGCGTTCGCGCAGGTCGAAGAGCATGGTGCCGCCGCGCCGCCAGGGCACCCCGACCCGGCTGCGGAACTGGGCGATCAGCAGGCCGATGAACCCGCAGGCCGCAACGACCAGGACCGCGCCGGGGGTGACCCGGGAGGGGCCCTCGGTGTACGGGCCGAGCCGGACCGACTCCACGATCAGCGCGGTGGCCGCGGCGGCGTACAGGCCGAGCAGGCTGGCCGGGCGCAGCAGCAGGCCGCCGGCCACGATCGGCAGCACCAGCGCGGCCGGCGAGACCCACACCGAGTTGACCATCGTGAAGCACGCGATGACCGGCACGGTGAGCAGCAGACCGGCCAGCGCGATCCAGTCCGAGCCGTCGCCGCGGAAGTAGTCGACGGCGGATTTGCGCAGCGCGACGCGGGCCCGGTGCCACTGCTTCTTCAACCGGGCCGTGAACGTGTCGGCTTCCGCACGCCGCTGTCGTCCTGCTGCCATCAGTTCGGGACCCTATCCATCGGAGCGGGCGCTTGGCACGGGAGGTACCACTTGTCCCCCGTCCGAGGCCAGAGTTCACAGTGAACTGCACGCCGGGCCGTCGTGTGGCCCGCCGGGGGAAATTCCCCTGGCTCGCCCCGCATTGCCCTGGTAGGCATGGGCTCATGAACGCTGACGGTACGGACCGGAGCACGACCGACCCGCTGGACCTGCGGGTACTGCGGCGGGACGAATGGGACAGGTGGTACGACACGCTGCTGCGGGCCTTCGGCGGGGTGCCGGAGCCGGCCGAGGAGCGGGCGCTGTACCGCTCCCTGACCGACTTCGACCGTTCGCTCGGGGTGTGGGAGGGCGACGCGTGCGTGGGGACGGCGGGGGCGTTCCGGTTCCGGATGAGTGTGCCCGGCGGGGCCCGGGTGCCGACCGCGGGGGTCACGATGGTCGGGGTCGCCGCGACGCACCGGCGGCGGGGGGTGCTGACCTCGATGATGCGCCGGCAGCTGGACGACATCCGGTCCTGGGGCGAGCCGCTGGCGGCGCTGACGGCCTCCGAGCCGGCGATCTACGGCCGGTTCGGGTACGGCGCGGCGACCGTCCAGATCGGCGCGGAGATCGACACCGGCAAGGTACGGCTGTCCGTCCCGGCCGGGACGGATGACGTACGGCTGCGGTACGCGGCGCCCGCGGCGGTGCTGGACGTGTGCGAGGCGGTGTACGCCCGGCTGGTGCCCGGCCGGCCGGGGATGCTGGCCCGGCAGCCGGGGTGGGAGCGGCTGGGGCTGCTGGACCCGGAGAGCGCGCGGGACGGGGCGTCGCCGTTGCAGTGCGTGCTCGCCTCGCGGGACGGGGAGGTCACCGGGTACGCGCGGTTCCGGGTGCGGCCGGGGTGGGGGCAGGGCGGGGCCGAGGGTACGGTGCTGCTGGCCGACCTGGAGGGGCTCGACCCGGCGACCCGGGCGGCGCTGTGGCGGTTCCTGGCCGACATCGACCTGACGACGACGCTGAGCGTGCGCAACCGGCCGGCCGACGACGGGTGGCAGTACCAGGTCTCCGACCTCCGGCGGTGCGGGCCGCGGCCGCGGGACGTGCTGTACGTACGGCTGGTGGACGTGGGGGCGGCGCTGGCGGCGCGGACCTACCGGGCGCCGGTGGACGTGGTGTTCGAGGTCGAGGACGCGTTCTGTCCGTGGAACACGGGGCGCTGGCGGCTGGCCGGGAACGAGAAGGGGGCGTCCTGTGTGCCGGCCGCCGATCCGGCGGACCTGGCCCTGTCGGTGCGGGAGCTGGGCGCGGCCTATCTCGGCGGCGTGTCGCTG
This sequence comes from Streptomyces sp. JW3, assembly GCF_052216785.1. Classification (NCBI taxonomy): domain Bacteria; kingdom Bacillati; phylum Actinomycetota; class Actinomycetes; order Kitasatosporales; family Streptomycetaceae; genus Streptomyces; species Streptomyces sp. JW3. Next base: position 34,148 of record NZ_JBQOUX010000014.1, read on the forward strand.
ACCGCGCTGGCCGGGGCGGGGCGGGTCCGGGAGCTGCGGCCGGGGGCGCTGGCGGAGGCGGCCCTGGGCTTCGGCTCGGACGTGGCGCCGTGGCTGCCGCACGGGTTCTGAGGGCGGGGGCGGGTACGGGGCGGGGCGTCGGCGGCGGGCTTGCGGGCTTGAGAGGGGCCGCTTGAGAGGGGGCCGTACCTCGCCGTGGCTGCCGCACGGGTTGCTGACGCGCGGGCGGCAGCGGTGGAGCGGGCCGGTCAGGGACGGTGCTGGCAGGTCGGGCACCAGAAGAGGTTGCGGTGGGCGAGGTCGGCGGTGCGGATGTCGGTGCCGCAGAGGTGGCAGGGGCGGTTGGCGCGGCGGTAGACGTAGACCTCGCCGCCGTGGTCGTCGACGCGGGGCGGGCGGCCCATCGCCTCGGGGGTGTGCTCGGGGCGGACCGTGTCGATGCGGTTGTTGCGCACGCCCTCGCGCATCAGGGCGACCAGGTCGTGCCAGAGCGCGTCCCAGAGCGCGGCGGTGATGTCGCGCCCCGGGCGGTACGGGTCGACGCCGTGCCGGAAGAGGACCTCGGCGCGGTAGACGTTGCCGACGCCGGCGATGACCTTCTGGTCCATGAGCAGCGCGGCGATGGTCGTACGGCTGCGGGAGATCCTGGCGTGCGCGGCGGCCGGGTCGGCGTCCGCGCGCAGCGGGTCGGGGCCGAGGCGGGCGTGTATCGCGTCCTTCTCGGCCGGGGTGATCAGCGCGCAGGCGGTGGGGCCGCGCAGATCGACGTACGCGGTGTCGTTCAGCAGCCGCAGCCGGACGGTGTCGGTGGGCGGCGGCGCGGGGGCCGGGCCGAAGGCGACCTTGCCGAACAGGCCCAGGTGGATGTGGACCCAGTCGCTGTCGCGGAACCGCAGGAAGAGGTGCTTGCCGTGCGCCTCGGTGGCGGTCAGCGCCGCGCCGTCGAGCAGCGCGGCGCCGTCGGAGAACTTGCCCTGCGGGCTGGTCACCCGGACCGGCCGGCCGGCGAAGGCGGCGTCGTGGTCCTGCGCCAGCCGGTGGATGGTGTGGCCTTCCGGCACCGCTGTCTTCCTTCCCCGCCCCGTCCCTGCTAGTCCCGGCTCGGTTACCGCTGCGGGTGGTGCGCCGGGATCGGCGGGAGGTCGCCGGTCGTCTCGTACCCGGCCAGCATGTCGATGCGGCGGATGTGGCGCTGGTCGCCGGAGAACGGGGTGTTCAGGAAGATCTCGACGAACTTCGTCGCCTCCTCCTGGGAGTGCATGCGCGCGCCGACCGCGACGACGTTGGCGTCGTTGTGCTGGCGGCCGAGGGCGGCCGTCTCCTCGCTCCAGGCCAGTGCGGCGCGTACGCCCTTGACCTTGTTGGCCGCGATCTGCTCGCCGTTGCCCGAGCCGCCGATCACGACGCCGAGGGTGCCCTCGTCCGCGGCGGTCCGCTCGGCGGCCCGCAGGCAGAACGGCGGGTAGTCGTCCTGGGCGTCGTAGATGTGGGGTCCGCAGTCGACGGGCTCGTGGCCCGCGGCCTTGAGCCACTCGACGAGGTGGTTCTTGAGTTCGTAGCCCGCATGGTCGGAGCCGAGATACACGCGCATGCGTCGAGTGTGACACGCGGGCCTGGGGGAAGCAGCGTCGGGTGGACACGTCAACCGGTGCGAAGGAAGTCCATCCATGACCTCTCAGCCGACCCTCACCGGAGCCGGGGGTCCCAGTCGGCCCGGGGAGCCCGGCACCGGGCTCAAGCCCGGTCTCAAGAACCGCCATCTGACCATGATCGCCATCGGCGGTGTGATCGGGGCCGGCCTGTTCGTGGGTTCCGGCACCGGTATCGCCGCCACCGGACCCGGCATCCTGCTGTCGTACGCGCTGGTCGGCACGCTGGTGGTGCTGGTGATGCGGATGCTGGGCGAGATGTCGGTGGCCAACCCGACCTCCGGGTCGTTCTCCGCGCACGCCGACCGGGCGCTGGGGCGGTGGGCCGGTTTCACCATCGGCTGGCTGTACTGGTTCTTCTGGGTGGTGGTGCTCGCGGTCGAGGCGACCGCCGGGGCGACCATCCTGGAGGGCTGGGTGCCGGCCGTGCCGCAGTGGGGGTGGGCGCTGATCGTGATGGTGGTGCTGACCGCCACCAACCTGATCTCGGTGGGCTCCTACGGGGAGTTCGAGTTCTGGTTCGCCGGGATCAAGGTGGTCGCCATCGGGGTGTTCATCGTGATCGGGCTGCTGGCCGTGTTCGGGGTGCTGCCGGGGGCCGACACCGAACAGGCCGGGCTGTCCAACCTGACCGGTCACGGCGGCTTCCTGCCCAACGGGCCCGGTGCCGTCCTCACCGGCGTGCTGCTGGTCGTCTTCTCCTTCATGGGCAGTGAGATCCCGACACTGGCGGCCGGCGAGTCGGCGGATCCGGAGCGGGCGGTGGCCAAGGCGACCAACAGCGTCATCTGGCGGATCGCCGTCTTCTACCTGGGCTCGATCTTCGTCGTGGTCTGCCTGCTGCCCTGGGACAGCGCGTCGATCACCGACGAGGGCTCCTACGTCGCCGCGCTGGACTCGCTCGGCATCCCGCACGCCGGGCAGATCATGAACGTCATCGTGCTGTCGGCGGTGCTGTCCTGTCTCAACTCGGGGCTGTACACCGCGTCCCGGATGGCCTTCTCGCTCGGTGAGCGCGGGGACGCGCCGAAGGGGTTCGCGCGGACCACGGCGGGCGGGGTGCCGCGTACCGCGATCCTCACCTCGGTGGCGTTCGGTTTCGTCGCCGTGTTCTTCAACTACGAGTGGCCCGACTCGGTCTTCCTCTTCCTCGTCAACTCCTCGGGTGCGGTGGCCCTGTTCGTCTGGCTGGTGATCTGCTTCTCGCAGCTGCGGATGCGGCGGATCGTCGAAGCGGAGGCGCCGGAGCGGCTGGTGGTGCGGATGTGGCTGTATCCGTATCTGACCTGGGCGACGGCGGCGCTGATCGTCTTCGTGCTGGGTTACATGCTGACCGACACCGAGCACGACGGACGGACCACGATCCTGCTGTCGCTGCTGGTGGCGGCGGTGGTGCTGGTCCTGGCGGTGGTGCGGGAGCGGGGGCGGCGGCGGGGCGAGCGGGACGGGCCGGACGAGCGGGGCGTCACAGCAGGGTGAAGCTCTTCTTGACCTTCTCGTAGACCTTCAGGGCGTCCGGCTCGGTCTCCGGCTGGTACCAGGTGTTGACCTGGTACGACTTGCCGTCCGCGGTGAAGCCGAGCAGACGGGCGTGCCAGGGGACGTCCTCGAGGGTGAAGGTGTACTCCCAGATCACCGCGGGGTGGGCGCGGAACGTCGTCCTCGCCAGGCGGATCTTGCGGTAGTGCTCGCCCTGGTGGGCGTTGCGTTCGGAGGTCTGCCAGGTCTCCAGCAGGTCGCCGCGGGCGAGGGCGGACTTGGCGACCAGTTCCTGTCGTCCGTCCGGGGCGGTGTAGTGCACCTCCGAGCCCGTCTTCACGTCCCGCCGCCAGCCGTCGGGGGGCGCCCAGGCGAAGCCGCCGGCCTCCTGCCGGGCGCCGGGCGGCAGGCTGGGCGGGCGGGAGGTGCCCTCGACGGTTTCCGAGTCGCTCGCGGTCGCCGACGCGGTGGCACCGGCCTGGCCGCCGTCGCCTCCGGCGTTCGTCGCGAGGAGGGCCGCCGTGACGGCTCCGGCGGTGAGCACGGCCGCGGCGGCGGTGAGGAGGGCGGTGCGGGGGCGGAGGCGGGAGCGGGGGGTTGAGCGGGGGCTGTGGGGCGGGTTGGCCGGGGGCGGCGCGGGCGGCGGTTCCCGCTCGTCCGGCAGTGGCGGTGTGGTCGGTTCGGTGACCCGCACGGTCGGGGTGTGCGGCGGGGAGGCCACCGGGCGCAGGGCCGACTCGATGTCCGTCAGGCCCGGCCGGCCGGCCGGCTCCTTCTCCAGGAGGGCGGCCAGGAGGGGGGTCAGCGGCCCGGCGGCGGGCGGCAGTTCGGGTTCCTCGTAGAGCACCGCGTGCAGGGTCGCGAGGGTCGTGCCGCGGGCGAACGGGGAGCGGCCGGCCAGGGCCGCGCAGAGCGTGGCGCCCAGCGACCAGATGTCCGAGGGCGGGCCCTGCGGCCGGCCGGAGACCCGCTCGGGCGCCATGTAGTCGGGCGAGCCGACCAGCATGCCGACCATGGTGAGCGCCTTGGCGTCCTGGATCGCGGCGATGCCGAAGTCGGTGAGGACGACCCGCCCGCCGGCCGACTCCACCAGGACGTTGCCCGGTTTGATGTCCCGGTGCAGTACGCCCCGGGCGTGCACCTGGCGCAGGGCCGCCACCAGGCCGAGCCCGATCCGGGCCGACTCCCGGGGGCTCAACGGGCCCTCCTCGGCCATGATCTGCTCCAGCGAGCGGCCGACGACCAGTTCCATGACGATCCACAGCCGGTCGGCCTCCTCCACCACGTCGTAGACCCGCACGACATGCGGATGGTCGATGCGCGCGGTGGCCCGGGCCTCGCGCAGGACACGTTCCCGGCGGGTGGGAGCGTCCTCCGCGTCGATGCCGTCCATCCGCATTTCCTTGACCGCGACCGGACGGTCCAGAATTTCGTCGGCGGCTCGCCACACCCGCCCCATTCCACCCTGGCCGATACTCTCGGCCAACCGGTAGCGTCCCGTCACCAATAACCCTGGAACACCGCCGCTGTGCGCATTTCCCGGTTTTCCCGGCAATCCGCCGCACCCCCTGGATTGAAACACAACGGTCACACTTGGAGACGCACCAGCATAGTGCGCGCATATCTTGTGGTACCTCTTCGAGTACTGCGGATTCAGGCGCAGCCTAGGGGGACGAACATGAGTGCGCTACGCACGACGACCGTCACGGGATCGCTGATGGTGGCATCTTTTTCGGCGGCCTTGATCCTTGCTCCGGTCGCCGTCGCCGAGGACGACGGGCCGGGGAGCGGCAAGGGGGGAAAGGCGGTCGACGCGGCACCGGCGGGTGTCGAGTTGACCACGACACTGTCCGAGAAGATCTCGGTCGACAACGGCTCGGGAAAGACGGATCTCACCGCGACGGTGAAGAACGGGGGAAGCGCGGACAGCGGAAAGATAAAGCTGTGGGTGGCGGGTTTCGAGGGACTCACCGTCAACGGGGTCGAAGGCTGTTCCGCGATCGCGGAAAAGAATCTTCCGGCGGGTTCGAACAGCGGTTACAGCTGCGACATCGAAAATCTCGCGGCGGGCGGGACGAAGTCGTACGCGGTCGACGCGACGTACGACCTGGACGCGCAGGGGAAGATCTGTCTGCCGGTGCTGAGCGGGGACGGGAAGAAGACGTTCTGGCAGCAGGGTCCGGTGCCGTTCGGGACCACCAACCCGTCGCCGGACGCCCCCGCCACCCCGCTGCTGCTGGGCACGGACAACGAGCCGGTGGTGCCGGGCGGCGACGACGGCGGGCAGGACGAGGACGAGCTGCCCCGGACCGGTGCCGGGGGCGGCGCCGTACTGCCGCTGGGCGCGGCCGGCGCGGCGCTGGCCGCGGCGGGGGCGGCCGGGATGTGGTGGGCGCGGCGGCGGCCCGCGCGGTAGTCGGACCGCGGGCGGCCCGCACGGCAGTCGGGCGGCACGGCAGTCGGGCGGCGCGGCCCGGCACGCGTGCGGCCCGCCGGTCGTCCTGCGGACCGGCGGGCCTCACGAGGGCGCGGTACCCGGCGTCAGCGCCGGTCGGCCAGCTTCCAGGCGGTGGGCAGCACGCCCATCGCCAGGGCCGCCTTCACGGCGTCGCCGATGAGGAACGGGGTGAGTCCCGCCGCGATCGCGGCGCCGGCCGACATGCCGGTGGACAGGGCCAGGTACGGGACGCCGACGGCGTAGATGATCGCCTCGCCGAGCAGCATCGCGCCGGCCGTCCGCCAGGCGGAGCGGTCGGCGCCGCGGCGGGCCAGGGCGCCCATGACGGAGGCGGCGAGGATCATGCCGAAGACATAGCCGAGGGACGGCATGGCGGCGCCGGCGGCACCGCCCGCGAACCACGGCACGCCCGCCATGCCGACCAGCGCGTACAGCGCGAGCGAGAGGACGCCGCGGCCGGCGCCGAGGGCGGTGCCGACCAGCAGCGCGGCGAAGGTCTGGCCGGTCACCGGCACCGGGGAGCCGGGGACGGGCACGGCTATCTGGGCCGCGAGGCCGGTGAGCGCGGCGCCGCCGGCCACCAGCGCGGCGTCCCGCACTCGGGAGGCGGGGAGCAGGTCGGCGAGGACCCGGCCGGGACGGGCGAGGACGGTGGCGGTGCTCATGGGGCCTCCGCGGGCGGTGGTGGACAGTTCGGGAACATCGTGACGCTATACCGCCGCACTGACACGGATCACCGTCGGCGCCCCACAAAGGCGGCGGCCGGGGCTTGGTCGGCTTCGGACAACGGGGGCGGACTACACCGTTCCGGAGGTGACACCGGTCACGTGAGTACGGTGACGTGGCTCGCGGGGGCTGCCTCGCGCCGCACACCTGCCGTGTCGGTCGTGCCGTCGCGCCATCTGTCGATGATCGCCCTGGACGGGGCGATCGGGGCGGGGCTGTTCGCGGGGTCCGGCGCCGGGACAGCCGCCGCCGGACCCTCGGTCGTCATCTTCCGCAGCGCCGCCGCGCCGACGGCTAGCCACCACCTCCCCTCCCGCCTCTCCTGCTGCTAGCGTGCACTTGCAAGCTTCTTGCAATAAGAGGTCGGAGGGGATCGATCCGTCATGCCCGTGTACACGCTTCCTGAACTGCCGTACGACTACGCCGCGCTGGCCCCCGTGATCAGTCCCGAGATCATCGAGCTGCACCACGACAAGCACCACGCGGCGTACGTGAAGGGCGCCAACGACACCCTGGAGCAGCTCGCCGAGGCGCGCGACCAGGAGCGGTGGGGATCGATCAACGGCCTGGAGAAGAACCTCGGCTTCCACCTGTCCGGGCACATCCTGCACTCGGTCTACTGGCAGAACATGACCGGCCCGAAGGACGGCGGCGGCGAGCCGCTGGCCGCCGACGGGGTGGGCGACCTCGCCGACGCGATCACCGAGTCCTTCGGCTCCTTCGCCGGCTTCAAGGCCCAGCTGACCAAGGCCGCCGCGACCACGCAGGGCTCGGGCTGGGGCGTCCTCGCGCACGAGCCGCTCAGCGGCCGGCTGATCGTCGAGCAGGTCTACGACCACCAGGGCAACGTCGGCCAGGGGTCGGTGCCGATCCTGGTCTTCGACGCCTGGGAGCACGCCTTCTACCTCCAGTACCGCAACCAGAAGGTCGACTTCATCGACGCCATGTGGGCGGTCGTCAACTGGCAGGACGTGGCCCGGCGGTACGCGGCGGCCCGGTCCCGTGCGGATGTGCTGCTGCTGGCGCCCTGACCGCCCGGCGAAGCGTCCCGCCTCGTGATCGTCTTCTCACCCTTCACGACGGCGGGCGGCGGAACGGGAGCCCCCGCGAGGACGTGACTCGCGGGGGCTCCCCGGGTTTTGGGCCCGCGCGGGGGATTGACGCCGGATCGGGGCGCGCGCAAGGTCCGTAGGATGAGCGATCCGTTACGTGTCGTGGCCGCCGGGGACGACGTCGTCCCGCCGGCGCTGATCGCCCGCGCGATCGGTGCCGAGCTGCGCGAGAGGCCCGTGTCCCTGCGTGACCTCACCGCCGCCGCCGAGGACGAGCTGGCCGAGGCGCTGCGCGCCGGCGCCGAAATCCTGATCACCCGGGACACCCCCGTCACCGAGCGCGTCCTGGACGCCTGCCCGGCGCTGCGGCTGGTCGTGGTGTGCCGGGGCGGGCCGCCGCCGGTCGACCTGGACGCGGCCAAGCGGCACGACGTGACCGTCTGCCGCACCCCCGGCAGCGAGGCCGCCGCCACCGCCGAGTACACCCTCGCGCTGATGCTGTCGGCGCTGCGCCGCATCCCGCGCGCCCACGAACTGCTGGTGCGCGGCGGCTGGGCGGACGCGGCCCGGCACGCCCGCGAGCACGGCGGCCTGGAGCTGGAGGACCTGCCGGTCGGCGTGGTGGGGCACGGTGCGGTCGGCGGCCGGGTCGCCCGGGTGCTGTGCGCGTTCGGCGCGCAGGTCATGGTCTACGACCCGTACGTCCGGGGCGAGATCCACGGGCTGCGGGTGCCGTCCCTCGACGTCCTGCTCGGCCGTTCCCGGGTCCTCACCCTGCACGCCCGCCCCGAACCGGACGCCCCCGCCGTGATCGGCGCCCGCGAGCTGGCGCTGCTGCCGCGCGGGGCGGTGGTGGTGAACACCGCGCGGGGCGCGCTGCTGGACGAGGACGCGCTGTGCGACGCGCTGGAGAGCGGGCAGGTGTCGGCCGCCGCCCTGGACTGCCACGTCCGCGAGCCACTGCCGAAGGACGCCCGCCTGCTGGCCTTCACCGACCGGGTGGTCCTCACTCCGCACCTGGGCGGCACGTCCCGGGCGGTGGCCGAGAAGGCGGCGCGGGCGGCGGCGCAGGAGGTGGTCCGCTGGACGCGCGGGCAGGCGCCGGCGCACCGCCTCACCTGAAAGAGGACCGGATGAAAGGGGACCGGATGAAAGGGGACCGGTTGAAAGGGGACCGGATGAGCCACAAGGCGTGCCCGACCTGCGGCACCATGCAGGATTTCCGGCAGCTCACCGGCGAGGAGAAGGCGGCGGTGCGCGAGGAGAAGGGGGACCGGTACTACGTGGGCGACCTGTGGCGCTGCGGTGCCGCGGGCTGCCGCTGGTACCAGCCGTTCTTCCGCACGTCCGGCGGCGGCCTGCTGCCCGAGCGGTTCGGACAGCCGGCCGCCGCCGAGGACGCCTAGAGGTTGCTGAAGTCCGGGCCCTTGGTGCGGGTTCGCTTGATCTCGTAGAAGCCGGGAACCGAGGCGACCGCGAGGGTGCCGTCCCACAGGCGGGCGGCCTCCTCGCCCTTGGGGGCGGGGGTGACGACCGGGCCGAAGAAGGCGAGCTGCGTCCCGTCGGCGCCGGGGACGGCGATGACCGGGGTGCCGACCTCCTGGCCGACCTTGTCGATGCCCTCCTGGTGGGAGGCGCGCAGCTGCGGCTCGTACGGTGTGCCGTCCCAGTGGTCCATCAGGGAGTCGGGCAGGCCCGCCTCCTTCAGCGCGGCGGCGGTGGCCTCCTTGGTCGGGCCCTCGCCCTGGTTGTGGAAGCGGGTGCCGAGCGCGGTGTACAGGGCGCCGAGGACCTCGGGGCCGTGCTCCTCCTGGGCCGCGGCGACGACGCGGACCGGGCCCCACGCCTTGGTCGCGAGCATCTCGCGGTACTCCTCGGGGAGGTCGTCGAGCTTGTCCTCGTTGAGCACGGCCAGGCTCATCACGTGCCAGCGCACCTCGATGTCACGGACCTTCTCCACCTCCAGCACCCAGCGGGAGGTCATCCAGGCCCAGGGGCACAGCGGGTCGAACCAGAAGTCGACGGGGGTCTTCTCCGACATGTCTCTCCTCGTAGGGCACGTGGTGCGGCGAACGTGGTGCGCATGGTGCGGCGGACGACGCCTCATTGAACACCGGGCCGGGCCGCGCCCATTCCCCGGCTGTCCGCCGTCAGGGGCACATGGGAGGATCGGTGCTGTCCACATCCTGAACACGTGCCGAGGGAGTGCCGCCCGTGCCCGGTGAGAATCTGTCCCGCGACGAGGCCCGGGAGCGGGCCGCCCTGCTGTCCGTCGACGGGTACGAGGTGTCCCTCGACGTGCGCTCGGCGGTGGGCGAGCACCACGGGGACGGGCCGCGCACCTTCCGGTCCGTCACCACGGTCCGGTTCCGCTGCAACGAGCCGGGCGCCGCGAGCTTCGCCGACCTGATCGCGCCGAGCGTGACCGCCGTGTCGCTCAACGGCCGCGACCTCGACCCGAGCGAGGTCTTCGACGGCTCCCGGATCGCCCTGGAGGACCTGGCCGCCGACAACGAGCTGGTGGTCGACGCGCGGTGCGCGTACTCCCGTACCGGCGAGGGCCTGCACCGCTTCGTCGACCCCGAGGACGGCGAGGTGTACCTCTACACCCAGTACGAGCCGGCCGACGCGCGGCGGGTCTTCGCGGGCTTCGAGCAGCCGGACCTGAAGGCGCCGTTCCGGTTCGAGGTGCGGGCGCCGCAGGAGTGGACGGTGTGGTCGGGCGGCGCGGGCGAGCGTGTCGACGGGGTGTGGCGGTTCGCGGAGACGAAGCCCGTCTCGACGTACATCACGTGCGTGGTGGCGGGTCCGTACCACTACGTGACGGACTCCTACGAGCGCGTCCTCGCCGACGGCACCCGGCTGGAGATCCCGCTCGGCGCGCTGTGCCGCAAGGGGCTGGCGCCCTACTTCGACGCCGACGACGTCTTCCTGATCACCAAACAGGGGCTGGACTTCTTCCACGACCACTTCGACTACCCGTACCCGTTCGGCAAGTACGACCAGGCGTTCGTGCCGGAGTACAACCTCGGGGCGATGGAGAACCCGGGGCTGGTGACCTTCCGGGAGGAGTACATCTTCCGCGGGAAGGTGACCCGGGCGTCCTACGAGGGCCGCGCCAACACCATCCTGCACGAGATGGCGCACATGTGGTTCGGTGACCTGGTCACCATGGAGTGGTGGGACGACCTGTGGCTGAAGGAGTCCTTCGCGGACTTCATGGGCACCTTCGCCAACGTCGGCGCGACCCGCTTCAAGGACGCCTGGATCACCTTCGCCAACCGCCGCAAGGCATGGGCCTACCGCGCCGACCAGCTCCCCTCCACCCACCCGGTCACGGCCGACATCCGGGACCTGGAGGACGCCAAGCTCAACTTCGACGGCATCACGTACGCGAAGGGGGCCTCCGTCCTCAAGCAGCTCGTGGCGTACGTCGGTCAGGACGCGTTCCTGGAGGGCGCGCGGCGCTACTTCAAGCGGCACGCGTACGGCAACACGCGCCTCGGCGACCTGCTGTCGGTGCTGGCGGAGACCAGCGGCCGGGACATGGCGGCCTGGGCCCGGTCCTGGCTCCAGACAGCCGGGGTGAACGCGCTGACCCCGCAGGTGCTGCTCACCACCGACGGACGGATCGACGAGCTGGCGGTGGTGCAGGAGGCGGCTGTCATCGCCCCGGCGGAGCATCCCGAACTGCGTCCGCACCGGGTGGCGGTGGGCCTGTACCGGCGGGGCGAGGGCGGCGCGCTGGAGCGGTACGCGCGGGCCGAGGCGGACGTCGACGGGCCGCGTACGGTGGTGGCCGAACTGGCCGGGCAGCAGGCACCCGAACTGGTCCTGGTCAACGACGACGACCTCACGTACTGCAAGATCCGGTTCGACGCGACCTCGCTGGCCGCGCTGCGGGCCGGGCTCGGCGACCTGACCGACCCGCTGGCCCGCGCGCTGTGCTGGTCGGCGCTGTGGAACATGACCCGGGACGCGCTGCTGCCGGCCCGGGACTTCATCGACCTGGTACTGCGGTTCGCGGGGCGCGAGTCGGAGATCGGCGTGCTCCAGATGCTGCACGCCTGGGCCGACTCGGCGCTGACCCACTACGCGGCCCCCGAGTGGCGGGGGACCGGCGGCCGGCTGCTGGCCGAGGGCGCGCTGCGGGAGCTGCGGGCGGCGGCGCCGGGCGGCGAGCCGCAGTTGGCGTGGGCCCGGTTCTACGCGGCGGTGGCCGCCGAGGAGGCGGACCTGGCGCTGCTGCGCGGGCTGCTGGCGGGCACCGAGAAGATCGACGGGCTGGACGTCGACCAGGAGCTGCGCTGGGCGTTCCTGGAACCGCTGGCCGCGCACGGGGCGGCCGACGAGGCGGTGCTCGCCGCCGAACTGGCCCGGGACGACACCGCGTCCGGCAAGCGGCATCAGGTGCGGTGCCTGGCCGCCCGGCCGTCGGCGGCGGTGAAGGCGCAGGCGTGGGCGCAGGTGGTGGAGTCGGACGCGCTGTCCAACGCGCTGGTGGAGGCGACGATCGCGGGCTTCGCCCGGCCGTCGCAGCGGGAGCTGATCGCGCCGTACGCGGAGAAGTACTTCGCGGTGATCGAGCGGGTGTGGAGCGAGCGGTCGATCCAGATCGGGATGGATGTGGTGCGCGGGCTGTTCCCGGGGCTCCAGGACTCGCCGGAGACGCTGGCGGCGACGGATGCCTGGCTGGCGGCCCATGAAGGGGCCGCGCCCGCGCTTCGGCGGCTGGTGCTGGAGGCTCGGGACGACTTGGCGCGGGCGTTGCGGGGGCAGGAGTGCGACAGCCGAACTGGCGTCCTTTAGTGCCGCCTTGTCCGGATTCGACGGCAGCCTTGTAACAGGGGTTAAGGGGCGGATCGGGCATGGGAAGTTCCCCGGCATGACGCACAACACCCCGCTCTCCCCCCGCCCGCCGCACCACCTGGCCGTCGAGGCCGACGCGCGGTGCCGGCCCGGCGGCCCCTGGCAGCAACTGCTGCCCGGGGTCGTCCTGCTCCGCCCCGGACCACCGACCAGCGAGGAGCGGCTGCACGCCGTACTGCTGTACACGGCACGGGAGCGGACCGCGGGCGTCCTGCCGGTCCAGCCGGGGCCGGGCGCGCCGGAGCGGCCCGAGGCGATGATCACGGGGCTGGCCGCGCTGACCCTGCACGGTGTCACCGGCGCTCCGCCGCTGCCGTCCCTGGAGGTCATCGACGTCCTGGTGCCCCGGCAGCGCCGGCTGCGGTCGGCCGGCTGGGCCCGGATCGTCCGTACGGCCGCGCTGCCCGAGGCGCAGAGCGTCACCGGTGTGCCCGTGGCGCCGGTCGCGCGGGCCCTGGCCGACGCGGTGGCGGGGCTGACCGACGCGAAGACCGTGCACCGGCTGATGACCGAGGCGGTACGCGGCGGCCACTGCGAACCGACCGCGCTGGTCCGGGAGTTGCGGCGGGCCCGGCTGCTGAGCCGGCCGCACGTGGTGGACGCGGTGGAGTCGCTGGTGGCCGAGGGGCGGGCGCTCGCGGAGGAGCGGCTGTACCGGATGGTGCGGGAGTACGGACTGCCGGACCCGGTCTGGAACGTCGACCTGCGGCTGCCCGGCGGTCCCCATCTGGGCGGCCTCGACGCGTACTGGCCGGAGCAGGCGGTCGCGCTGGAACTGGACACCCGCGCCCACCGGCACGACACGCCGGCCTCCCGGGGGGCCCGGCGGCGCGCGCACCTGGAGCGGCTGGGCATCACCGTCGTCCAGCTCACGCCGCGGGGGCTGCGGGACCGGCCGGAGCAGCAGGCGGTGGTGGTGCGGACGGCGCTGATGGCGGCGGGCGACCGGGAGCCCGCCGCGTACGTGGTGGTGCTGCCCCGGTAGTCAGCTCTGCTGCGGGGTGTCGTCCTGGCCGAGGTACTGGTTGCCGTTCAGGACGGCGTAGACGGTGGCGCCCTGGTCCGCCGTGTTGTTCATGACCGGGCCGGCGGGCTGCGGGGCCGGGCCGGGCGGGCGGGCGTCGACGTGGTTGCCGTCGCCGACCACGACGGGGCCGTGGGCGTCGCCGCCGATGCGGACGGAGTTGTTGCTGCCGGGCTGCTGCTTCTTGGGGGACATCGGTGGGCTCCTCAGGACAGTCTGGTCAGGGTGTACGAGCCGCAGCTGTAGCACTGCGCGCCCTCTTGGTAGGCCGACGTCATCTCCGCCGAGTACTCCGCGGTGTCCGGGTCCGAGCCGATCGTGACCGAGATGGCGGCGTTCCCGACCGGCCCCCCGGCGCAGGTGGCGTCATTGACGTCGTAGATCGGTTGGGTGGCGCTGTAGGTGCTGCCGCCGCCGGTGTACTCCGTGGTGTGGCTCTCGCCGCAGTTGTCCTGCCACGAGGACGTGTAGGTGTCCGAACCCGACTCCGTGAACTGGACCATGCGTCCGTCGCTGAACTGCCACACGCCCGCGAGTCCGGTCGGTTCCGGCGTCGGTGTCGGTTCCGCCTCGTCGTAGATGCTCGTGTCCGGCGGTGTGTAGGGGGCGGAGTAGCTCGGGGACGGGGCGGTGGTGGTGGACGAGGTGTGCTGGGCGTCCTGGTACTGGTCCACGGCGACGCCGCCGATGACGACGGCGGCGACGGCCGCGAGGACCTTGAGGGCCGCGGCGGCTCCGGTGCTCACCGGTGCGGCCGCGCCGGTCGCGCCGGTCGCGGCGTGTGCGGCGTGCGCGGCGTGCACTGCGGACAGGTCGGGGGGCGGGGTGGTGGTCGTGGCGTGCAGGGAGTACGGGTCGGTGCCGGCCGGCGCGTGCGCCGTCGAGGCGGCGGACGGGTCGGGCCCGGGTGGGTTCACCGCCTGGCCCGCCGACGCGTCGCCTCCCGGCGGATTCACGCCCTGCCCCGCCGAGCCGTCGCCTCCTGGCGGATTCGCTCCTTGCCCCGCCGAGCCGTCGCCTCCTGGCGGATTCGCTCCTTGCCCCGCCGAGCCGTCGCCTCCCGGCGGATTCGCTCCTTGCCCCGCCGAGCCGTCGCCTCCCGAGGGCCCGGTCGCCTGGCCGCTCGTCGGGTCGGGCCCTGACGGGGCCGTGGGTGGCTGTGCCGATGCCGGGTCCGGGGACGACGGGCCGGCCGGGGTGGCGGCGGTGCCTCCGTCGGGGGACGGGGCGGCGGGGGTCGGGTCGGCGGGCGGTGGCTGCTGGGGCAGGTACTGCTGGGCCGCCGACGCCGCCTGAGCGCCCTGGCTGTCGCCCAGGTCGTGCCAGAGTTTGACCGCGCCGGCCAGGAGCACCCCCGCGGCGACCCGGTTGCCGGTCAGCGCCGCGCGGACGCCCTGCTCGTGCGTGAAGTACGCCTCCGCCCACCGGTCCTCGGCCCGCCGTGCCGCCGGCAGGCCGCGGTCGAGGAGGCGGCCCCAGACGCCGAACCGCAGCGAGCGGGCCAGCGCCGGGGAGGCGGCGCGGGCGACCCGGACGGCGAGGTCCGGGCGGCCGGCCCGGTCCGCGAGCTCGGCGACCCGCTCCAGCGCGCCGGTGTGCGCGGCGACCTGGGCGGGGCTGGTGGTGGCCTGCCCGGCCCAGCGCGCGAAGTGGTGGCACAACTGCTCCACGGAGAACGGCGCGGGCCCGCCGTGCTCCCGCAGTGCCGGTACGACGTCCGTGACCACCCGGTAGCCGCGCTCCGTCTCCTCGGCCAGCCCGAGCACGGCGAGCGAGGCGTACAGCGCGCCGGGGTCCTCGGCGCCGTCCAGCAGCCCCAGGTGCGCGGGGTCGACCTCGGCGCCGCCGAGGATGCCCAGGAGGTGCAGGGCGCGCCGGGCCGGGGCGTCGAGCCGGGTGAGCAGCGGCGGCAGCAGTTCGGCCACCGCGCCGGGCCGGGGCAGCGCGGCCGCCGGGTCGAGCCGGGCGAGGGCCGCCGCCCGCAGCAGCGGCAGGGGGCGGCCGGCCGCGGCCTCCCACAGGGCCGCGGCGACGTCCTGCTCGTCGGCCTCCACCACGTGCCGGCCCAGCTCCCGGCCGAGCAGTTCCATCGCCGCGTCCAGGTCGACGCCGGCCAGCCGTCGCGCGGTGCCGTCGTCGCCGAGCAGCGAGCCCTCCCGGGAGGCGAGGACGAAGGTGGCGTCGGGCGCGGTGTCCATGAGGGCGCGCAACTGGGCCGGGGTGTAGTCGGCGTTGTCGACGTACACCGTCGCTTTGAGGCCGGTCATGAGGCGGCGCAGGTCGCTGGTGGCGGGGGCGTAGCCGCTGGTCTCGTAGCAGGCTTCGAACATGTCCTGGGCGAGGTCCTCGGGTTCGCGCCGGGCGGCGTCGAGGAAAAGCACCCCGTGCTCGCCGGGCGGCAGCGCGCGGGCCGCGTAGCGCAGCAGCGCGCTCTTGCCGACGCCGGGCTCGCCCCACAGCTGCACCGTCTCGCCGGCCGCGACGGCGGCGGCGAGCACGGCGAGTTCGGCCTCCCGGCCGAGCGGCGGGCGTTGCCGGCGCGGCAGCAGCGCGACCGTGCGCCGGCGCTCGGGGCGCGGCCGCCGGCCCGCCATGAGCACCGTCACGGTGGACCCGTGGTCCGCGTCGATGACGAGGTTGTGGGAGCCCACCACGACCGGCGCGTTGGCGTCCCCGTCGATGTCGGCCCGGTTCCCGCCGGGCGGGTCCACCTCGGCCGCGTTCCCGTCGTTCCCGTCGTTCCTGTTGTTTGCGTCGTTTGCGTCGTTTGCGTCGTTTGCGGTCATCGTCACCCCGTTGTCGTGCTGTCCGACCGTCGAACGACCCGTCACGCTAGCCCCGTACGTCGGTCCGGCCCCCGTAGATTTACGGTTTCCCGGTGGCCCGCGCAGGGCTGCCACCGACCTCTCACAAGTGGCGCTCAGCGTTCCGCGTAGGCGATGGCGTGCAGCCGGCGCAGGTCGTCGACGCGGATGGAGCGGTAGCCGGGGGTGACCACCTCGGTCTCCCGGAACCGGCGCAGGGTCTTGTGCACGCTGGGTTCCGAGGCGCCCGCGAGGGTGGCCAGTTCCTGCTGGGTGATCGGCCAGCGGATCTCGGCGCCCGCGCCGGCCGGTGCGCCGTACGCGAGGGCCAGGTGGTGCAGGACCCGGGCCACCCGGGTGGCCGCGTCACAGCCGGTGAAGGTGACCCGGTGGGTGGTGGCGGCGCGCAGTTTGGCCACCACGGTCTGCTGGAGGGCGTGGGCGATGCGGTGCTCGGCGCGGGTGCAGGCGTCGAGTTCGGCCCGGGTGACGCTGCGCGCGAGCACCGGTCCGCAGGCGGTCACCGTGGCCGAGCGGGGGCGGCCGTCGACGGCGGCGAACTCGCCGACGATGTCGCCGCCGACCCGGACGGCCAGCAGCGCGTCGCGGCCGTCGTCGGCGTGCGCGGTGACCTTGACCAGGCCGTTCAGCAGGATCAGTACGTGGTCGGTGCGGTCGCCCTCGCGCAGCAGCACCCGCCCGGCCGGGTACGGCACCCGCGTGCCCAGCTCCAGCAGCCGCCGCCGGTCGGCCGGGCCGAGGCCGCCGAGCAGGGTGCCGGGCGGCCAGTCGCCGTCCGTGCGGCCTGCGTCCATCGGTTCCGCCTCCCTCTGGGGTCCGTTCGTGCCGCCCGGACCAGTGTGCGCACCAGAAAGGTCCCGGCACCCCAGTACTCCCCGTATTCCTACGGGTTGTTCGCACGGCCCCCGGGTCACACTGGGGCAGGGGGAGCCGGCGCGGGGCCCGTCACGCACGGGCTCCGCGCCACCGGTCGACCGAGAAGGGCGCGTGCCGCGTGGAAGAGCAGGCCGAAGAGCAGTGGGAGTACCGGGCCGTGCTGGCCGTGGACATCGAGAAGTCGTCGGGGCGCGGCAACGTGCCGCTGCTGCGCAACCGGGAGACGTTGCGGTCGGTGCTGCGCACGGCCTGCGCGCGGGCCGGCGTGGACTGGGCGGCGTGCCCGCGCGCCGATCTGGGCGACGGGCTGCTGCTGGCCGCGCCCGCCGGGACGCGGAAGGCGAACCTGGTCCATCCGCTGGTGCGCGAACTCGCCGGGCTGCTGACCGACCACAACGCCGCCGCCCCGGGTGACGCCACCCGCATCCGGGTCCGCGTCGCCCTGCACGCCGGGGAGATCTGTCTGACGCCCGGCGGCGAGGTGGCCGGGAGCCCGCTGGAGACGCTGGCCCGGCTGCTGGACGCCCCGGCGGCGCGCGAGGCACTGGCCGCGGCGCCGGCCGGCGTCCCGCTCTCCCTCCTGATGTCGCAGCACTTCTACGACGAGACGGTGCGGCACGGCTACGACGGCATCGATCCGGGCCAGTTCCACCGGGTGGACGTCAAGGTGAAGGAACTCGCCACCCAGGCGTGGCTGCACACCCCCGGCTGGACCCCGCCGCGCCCGAAGCCGCCCGCCCGGCCGGCCGGCGGCGCCACGATGACCAACACCGCCTCGCACGGCGGCGCCGTCTACGCCAACCAGAACGGCGACCAGCACATCACCGTCACCCGAGACCGCTGAAGGAGCGCCGATGAACGACGAACTCTCCCTCGCCGCGGAGACCGGAACCGCCGCGCTGGTCGCCGCCATGGCCACCGACCTGTGGCAGGAGACCCGCAACGCGGTCACCGCACTGTTCCGTCGCCCCGGCGACGACCGGCCGGCCCCGGCGGAACACCGGCCCGACGACGCCCCGCCCGTCCTCCGGCAGACGAACACCGCACGGGACGGCGCGGCCGTCTTCGCCGTACAGCACGGCACCCAGCACGTGCACGGGCGGGGGTGAGGCGGGCAACGGCGTCACGCGTCTCCCAGGGGCGCCGCCAATCGGGCACGCACCGTCTTGCCGACGTCCCCGCGCGAGAACCACTCCAGCTCCGTCGCCAGTCCCGCCACGACCAGCAGCCCCCGCCCACCCTCACCCTCCGGGTCCACCCTCGGCTCGGGGAACGCCGGTACTGGGTCCGACACCTCGACCGTCAGCACCCGGTCCGCCGACTCCCGCATCCCGAGCCACAGTTCGTGCCCCGGCAGCCGCCCATGCCGCACGGCGTTGGCAACCAGCTCCGAGGCGACCAGCACGGCGTCGTCCACATCTCCGCCCCACTCCCACATCGTCAGCCGACGGCGCACCTGAACACGGGCCAGCCGCACGCTGCGGGGGACCATGGGATACCCCATGGACCAGTCGTGGAGGAGGGCGGTGGAAGGCAGGGGGCTGGGCATCGGTGGTCCTTTCGTGCCGGTTGTCCGACCAGCGTGTTCGTCCCGCCCTGGTGGTCACAATCGAACGCGCGCTGAAAATTCAGCGGTGGAGAAAGTGGACTATGCCGGAATCCGCGCGATCGGCTGCGCCCACCGCACACCGAGTGTCACACTCCGCACACGGAACCAAGCACAACGTGCTGGAGTACAAGGGCGGTGCACATGGCTGCGAAGCGCGGACGTACGGCGCAACGGCTCGAACTCGGTCTGCAACTGCGCCAGCTGCGCGAGAACTGCGAGACGGAACAGGGAACCGGACTGACCCGGAAACAAGCAGTGACGGGGTTGCGGATCTCCGAGGCATCCCTGCAACGCATCGAGACCGGCTCGCTCAACTTCCGGTTCGTCGGCGACCTGCGGAAGCTGCTCACCAAGTACGGGGTCACCGACGAGGACGTCATCGAGTCGCTGATCAGTCTCAACCGGGAGTCCAATCAGCAGGACTGGCTGACCCAGTACCGAGGGCTCATGCCCGCCGGGATGCCGGGTTTCGTCGGGCTCGAACCGGAGGCCCAGGCCATGAAGGCGTACCACCCGACGCTGGTGTACGGCCTGCTCCAGACCGAGCGCTACGCACGCGCCGTCCACGACGTGCAGAAGTCGGTCGAGGAGTACACGACGGAGTTCATCCGGAACAGCGTGGAGCTACGGATGAGACGTCAGGAGGTGCTGACCCGGGAGACCCCCGTGAAGCTGCACGTCATCCTGGGGGAAGCTGCCCTGCGCTTTCCGATCGGAGGCGCCGACGTCCTGCGTGAACAGTTCCGGCGTATCGAGGAGTTGGCCACCTGGGAGCACATCACCATCCAGGTGCTGCCCTTCCGCACCGGTTACCGCTCGATCAACGACTTCGCGATCCTCGACTTCGGCGCCGGATTCCCACCGCGTGTGCAGACGGACAGCGCCTGGGGGTCCGTGTCGACGTCGGACAAGCCACGCGAAGTCGACCGGTTTCGGCGCCGGTTCGACGCCATGACAGCATCGGCCCTGTCACCCGAGGACACCCCCGAGTTCCTCCACCGACTAGACCGGGAGCTGTGAACCGTGACCACAACCGAACCCGCCTGGTTCAAGTCCTCCTACAGTGACGCGGGCCAGAACTGCGTCGAGGCCGCCCTCCTCCCCTCCGCCATAGCCGTCCGCGACTCCAAGCACCCCGCCGGCCCCGCCCTGCACCTCTCCCCCACCGCCTGGCAACCCTTCCTCACCCACCTCACCCAGCGGGACCTCGGCTGAGGCCGTCTCAGGACGTGCCGCTCGGGATCACGCAGTTCTTCGGCTGCGGGGTGCCGGTGGGCCAGCCCAGGCCGACGAACTGCAATGTGCCGACCGAGCCCTGACCCGGCCTCAGTTCGACCACCGCGACCGGCTTGTCGTACGGATTTCCGCCGCTGGTCAGGCAGATCAGGCCGCTCGTGCCCCGCACCCGGTGCGCCGACTGGAGTTTCGACCACTCCTGGCTGACGTCCGCGAGGCTGGGCGCCTGCTCGGCGTTGTTGCCCTGCATCTCGTGCAGGGCGGTGCCGATGGTGACCAGGCCGTCGTGGACGAGCATGGTGCGGGAGTCCTTCAGGTCCGGGGTGGAGCCGAGGTCCGTGCCCGCCTTGCTCACGCTCTCGATCAAGTCGTCGAGTGCGTCCAGGGCCGCCTTCGGCTCCGTGAGGTACTGGGGGAGTTCCGCCGCGGTCGGCTCGCGGTCGTGGGTCGCCCGCCACCGCTCGGTCCAGGCGGCCAGTTCGGTGTCCCAGGCATCCGGGTGCGCGGGGGCGGCGTACTGGACCGTCACCTTCGCCGCGCCGTCCTCGCCGCCCAACTGCGCCCAGTCCCGCTCGGTCATGGTCTGTCGCAGCGAGGCGGCGTCGGAGCCGCTGACCAGGGTGAAGTGCCGGTCGGCGCAGGTCTGTTTGGCGAGCGTCAGCGCGAAGATCCGCAGGTGCAACGTGCGCCCCGCGAAGTAGACGGTGTCGGCCGCGGACTGGCAGATGTTGTTGGCGATCTGCTCGAACACGCTGCCGGTCGAGCCGGCCTCGTCGATCCCCGGCGATTCGAAGGGCGAGTCGGCGGGACCGGCCGGGCCCGTCTCCTCGATCCCCCGGAACGCGCTCGCCAGCGACTCGACGTAGGCGTCCGGGCGGGTGTCGTAGACCAGCACCGTCCGGGCGTTCCGCCGGCCCCGCTCGCCGTTGAAGTTGGCCAGGGCCTCGGCCGCGTCACCGTTGGTGGCGATGATCCGGGCCAGGCCGGGGAACCGTTGCTTCTTCCCGTCGACGTTCGCGATCCCGTCTCCGCTGATCCGGGAGGCGAGCACCGGGACGCCGCCCTGTGTCAGACGTTCGACGGCCTGCTGGGTGGCGTCGAGGCTGAGGTTGAAGCCCGTGACGGCCCGCAACTTGTCCTGGCCGGACGCGGCCATGTCGAGCAGCGTGCTCACGACCTTGTCCTGATGGCCGTAGTTCTGCCCGGGGTTGGCCAGCACGAGCCGGATCTTGGGCACGATGCCCTCGCCCGAGTTGGCCTGCCGCTGTCCCAGATACGCGCCCTGGAGGTCGCTGCGCATCTGCCGCCGCAGTCCGGGCGTGTCCGACTGGAGCGGCAGCATCATCGCCACGGTGACGTGCGGCTGGTCCGCGATCCTGTCGTTCTCCGCCGCGATGGCCTTGGCCACCGCGCTGATCGTCGATGTGCCGAAGTCGTAGCCCGAGCCGTCGACCCCGACGCACTCGTCGCCGATCTTCTCGACGCCCTCGTGGCAGGTGTCCGGCTTCTGCAGGGCGGGCACGCCGTACAGACCGGCGGCCAGCAGCACCGCCACGCCCGCCAGCGCGTACAGGATCTTCCCCCACCTGGGCAGTCGGTTCCAGCCGGGTAGCCGGATGGCCATCCCGTCACCCCCTTCGGCCGAGCTGATCGGTGCAGTCGCAATGGAGCAGTGGCCGTTCGTTGGCGACCAGCCGGCTCCACTCGGTGGCGGTCGGGCCGAGTTCCCCGGCCCCGTCGAAGTCCATGATCGACAGCTGTCTCAGCAGTTGCTCCAGGGTGCGGGCCATGTCACTCCCGGTCGGCCTGGTGCGCTCCTCGCACAGCCATACGGCGTGCAGCAGTTGGTCGACGGTGCGGCGCAGCGGCGGTCCGTCGACCGGTACCAGCCCCTGGGCGCGCCGGCGGCGCTCGTCCGCCCCGCCCGGATACGGCGCCTGGGCGATCTCCAGCAGTTCCCCGCACCACGCGCGGGGGCGGCCGGGGAGGGTGGCGGCGAGGTGGCGGACCACGTCGTCGACGCCGCCGGAGACGAGGTGGTGGTTCATCCGGTGGACGGCCGCCGAGTGGAACGCGCCGCCGCTCGGCTCGCTCAGGGCGTAGTGGTCGCGCAGCAGATGGTGGTCGGCATACCAGGCGGCGCCGGCGCGCTCCAGCCCGTACAGCCGGTGCACCAGCAGTTGGCGCAGGCCGAAGTCGCCGATGAAGTGCCGCGCGCAGCCGGGCCACCCGGTGTCGTGGAGCAGCCGCACGACGTCGTGGGCGGTCAGGCGGTGGACGCGGTTCGCCTGGTGGCGGCGCAGCAGGACGTCCGCGCACCCCGGGTCGTGCGCCACCGACAGGTGGGTGAGGAGGTCGAGCCACTGGTCGTGGTGTTCTTCCGCGAGCCGCACCGGCAGCTGGTCGAGGACCAGTTCCCGAAGCAGTACGTCCGCCACCGGCCGCCCGGGCGCGCCGGCCGGGTGGTGCAGCTCGGCGTCAAGGATGGCCCGGTCGTTGTCGTCCGGCTCCATCGGGTGGCCGGCGGCGGCGGTGGCCAGCCGGATCACCGCGTGCGGCCGTCCGCCGCTGAGCTGGGTCACGGCGGCGGTGATACGGCGGCGACTGGTGGGGTTGCCCGGCGCCGCGGTCAGCTGGATGTGCTCGGTCGCCCGGCGGAGCGGGTCGCCGGTGAGGAACGGCATCCGCAGCATGAGCACCCCGGCGGACAGCGGACCCCGGTCCTGCTCCGGGTCGGCGCGGCGGGACCAGGTGGCCGGCGCCCCGTCGGCGGGCCGGAACTCCGCCACCGGTCTCGGTGGCAGGCCCCCGTGCAGGAAGTCGCCGCCGTCCGCCCCGCGCGCCGTGCCCACGACCACCACGCGGTCGCGCTGCCCGGCCCGGCGGTCGGTGAGGACGGCGCGCAGCAGCCGCTCGCCCAGCGGTTGATCGGCGTG
Source organism: Streptomyces sp. JW3 (assembly GCF_052216785.1). Lineage (NCBI taxonomy): Bacteria > Bacillati > Actinomycetota > Actinomycetes > Kitasatosporales > Streptomycetaceae > Streptomyces > Streptomyces sp. JW3. The sequence goes on from NZ_JBQOUX010000014.1 coordinate 56,887, forward strand.
GTCCAGCAGCAGCCCCGGCCGGCCGACCCGGCCCAGCCAGCCTCCCAGCCCGCCGTACGCCGCCTCCAGATCCTCGCGCAACGCGCGGAACAGGAAGCGCTCGGCGTCCTGGCGCCGCTCGGCGTCCTCCCGCCGCTCACCGCCGGCCAGGAAGTCGGCGGCGAGCCGGCGCAGCCCGTGCTTGGGCTGGCCGGCCGCGCCGGGGTAGTCGCCGTAGAGCCGGGTCAGTGCCACCTCGGCCCGGGGTGTCACGCGCTCGAAGAGGGCGTCGAGCAGGGCGCTGAGCGCGACCGCCCCGTACGGGCCGAGCGTCTGGCCGGCCAGCACCTCCAGCATTCGCCGTACCGCCCCCGTCAGCGCGCCGCGCCAGAAGTCGCGCGTCAGTCCGTGCAGCCGCGGCTGCCCGATCAGCTCCTCGTACCGCTCGACCTCTGTCCTGATCGCCTCGGCGGTGCCGCCCGCGACGCCGGTCGAGATCACCGCCAGGCCCGCGAACAGCCGCGGGAAGGTGAACCCGCCGCCCGTTCCCCGCCAGGTGTGCAGCAGCAGCGCGGCCTCGACCAGGAGCTCGGTCACCGCCGAGCGGGCACGGGGCTCCGGCCGGGCCCGGTCGGCGTACACCACCGAGGCGCAGTCCAGGGCGATCACCGGCACCTGACGGGCGAACCGGTCCAGTACCGCCCGCAGCAGCCGCCCCTTGCCCATCCCCGGGCCGCCGTTGACCAGCACCACGGGCAGGTCGGGTCCGTACAGCGGCTTGCGCGCGGCGCCCGACGGCGACCGCCCTAGCAGGCGCGCGAAGAAGCCGTCCGCGCCGAGGAGTGTCTCGAAGCCCAGGTCCTCATACACGCATCTCCCCCGTGGACGCCCGCCCGCCCGCCCGGGAGCGGGTGACCGATGTGGTGCATGGAGATTAGTGGAACACGTGGCTTCTGACAGAACAACGGCTGTTATGCGACAGGCTCAGCCCTTCTTGAGCAGCAGTTCGGTGTTGCGGTCGGCCGCGTCGCCCGCCAGGTCGGTGCGGGCGCCGGGGGCGTTGAGGGACAGTTCCCGGTAGAGGGCGGCCAGGCCGGTCTGGGACAGGTCGGTGAAGTCGGTGCGGGCCGGGGCCGATGACTCGACGAGGGTGGTGAACAGGGACAGCGTGCCGTCCTTGTTGTCCACCAGCTCGATGACCCGGGCGAGTTGCGGATGGTCTACGTGGGAGGCGGTGGAGATCTCCCAGAAGGAGTGGCCGTCCGACCCGGTGTGCGGGGTGACGGCGTTGCGGTGGATGTGGCCGTTGACCCAGGCCAGCACGTTGCGGTGGCGGCCCAGCAGCGCGACCACGTCGTCCCCGTCGTGGCGCCGGTCGGCCGGGTGGGCCGGGTCGGGGCGGGTGTTGTCCATGGTCTTGCTGGTGTGGTGGCTGAAGACGACGGCGTAGGAGTCGGCGTGGTCCGTCAGTGTCCGGTTCAGCCAGGCGAGTTGGGCCGCGCCGATGGAGCCCTCGTAGTGGCCGCCGGGGTCGGTGGTGTCGAGGCTGATGCCGAGCACGTCGTCGGCGATGCGGAAGCTGTAGTACTGGGTGCCGGCCTCGACGTTGGCGGTGGAGTAGCCGTGGCCGTGCGGGCCCGGACCGAGGTACGCGGCGTCCAGGTGGGCCTTGAGGTACTCGGCCGGGGTGAAGGGGGCGCGCTTCTCGTCCGGGGTGACGGGGCGCATGGCGCGGGCGTGCGCCTTGAGGAAATCGTGGTACTGGGCGCCCCGGGGGTCGTCGGCCTGCTTCAGGGCGGTCTGGAGCCGCGCGGCCTCGGCGGCGGACAGTTCCATCAGCTTGCGGCCGCCGACGGCGAGTTCGGTGAGGTAGGAGTCGCCGTGCGAGGCGTAGCAGCCCAGCGGCATGGCGTCGTGGTTGCCGACGGTCGAGTACCAGGGCAGGTTCAGGCCGGGGCTGCGGACCTCGCGGGTGGCGGCGGCCAGGAAGCCGTCCAGGTGCGGGAAGCCGCGCTGCTTGTCGGCGTCGCGGACCGCCGCGTCGGGCTGCCAGTACTGGGTGAGGCCGCTGTTCTGGACGCCCTCGTAGTGCCGGGGGTCGCCGGAGTTCGGGGTGACGCGCCCGCCGCTCATGACGGTGAGGAACCACTCCAGTTCGGTGCGGGCGTTGTTGTCGGTGTTGTCGCCGGTGGTCATCGCGAAGTGCAGCGGCGCGCCGGTGACGGGGGCGCCGCGCAGCGCGTTGATCCGCTCGACGAGCGCGATGGCGCCCTGCACGGTCAGCGCCTCCTGGGGGCGCCAGGCGTGCACGTCGGTGGAGCGCAGGTATTCCAGGCGCAGCGGGTGCTGGGTGTCGATCAGGTGCAGGTCGGTGAGCTGGACGAAGGCGGCGAGCGCGGTGCGGCGGCTTTCGCGGCCGGACTTGGCGGTCGCCAGTCCGTCGCGGACCACGCGCTGCCAGCCGGGTCCGTCGGCCAGCCGCCGGTAGCCGGAGCCTGCGCCGGAGCCCGGGGTGGCCAGGGCGGCGAGGGTGGTGCCGCGGGTGTAGGGGGCGAGCGGGGCGGCCGGGGCCTGCCGGGAGGAGGCGAGGGCCGCCGCCCGGTCCGGGGCCGCGGCGGCGGTGGCCGCGGCCTCGTCGGGCCGCAGCGCGTAGCCGGCGCCGCCGGCGACGGCCACCGCGGCGGTGGCGGCGAGGACGGATCGACGGTGGACACCCGGCCCGGAGCCGGTGGTTGAGCGTATGCGCGACATGCGCTTGTCTCCCCGAGTGCGAACGCGCCGGCAGTGACGGCGGACGGTCGCATCCGCGAACGTCCGCTCCTACCGGATCGTTGGCAGCGGGGATGACCGGTGCGTGAACGGGGCCGCAACGGGCCACGCCGATCACCGTACGTGGATCATGCGACACCCCCCGCGTTCGCAACCGCTCCTCGACCGGCCGGAAAGCGGTCGCCCGGCGTTCACCTGCCGGGGTACCGGACCGCTACCCCGCGGGCAGCCGCCCCGCCGCCGGCCGCTCCCGCCACAGCCGCAGCCCGGCGTCCACCAGCGGCACCCGGGTCAGCCCGGCCACCGCGCCGAGCTCCTGCCAGGCGGCCAGGTCGGTGGAGCCGCCGACCTCGTGCCGGAGTTCACCTCCGGTGATCCGGGCCTCGTAGACCAGGCGGACGCCGTGGTGGTCCACGGGACGGCCGAACCACCCGGGCCGGACGACCCGGTTGGAGTCCACGCCGAGCAGACCGGTGACCTCCACCCGGTATCCGGTCTCCTCCGCGACCTCCCGCACCACCGTGTCGCAGGGGTCCTCGCCGTGCTCCATGCCGCCGCCCGGCAGCACCCACTCGGGCACCCCGCCGGGCCCCGGCGACCGGGCCAGCAGCACCTGTCCGTCCCGTACACAGAGGGCGTAGGCCGCCACCCGCAGCTTCCGTCGCACGCCGGGACGTTAACGTGCCGCGCTCACAGGATTGTCATGGCCCGCCCCTTGTGTCCCCGGTGGCGCATGGCGGAAGTACGCCATGACCTCATCCCGCCCCGGTGAACTCTCCCCAAACAACGATCCCTTGGGTAAGGCTGAGCGGTCGTCTCGGATCGCATTCCGGACGACGACGATCGGGACAGAGCAGCCTCGGTCGTTTTCTGTACCGCCGTCCACAAGGGATGCCGATGACCCACACTCCCCAGCGTGACCCGATACCGGGTGGCAGACGCGCGGCCCGGATCGCCGTGGCCGCCGGTCTGGTCGCCGCGCTCGCCGCGGCCGGACCAGTACCGCTGGCCCTGGCCGCCGACGGCCCGACGGCCGGCATCGCCCCGGCCGCCGCCGACCCGTCCGTGAAGTCCGCCGACGACAAGCTCGGCTCCGACGACGCGGACCGGCTCGCCGAGGCCAAGGCCGACGGCGACAAGACCGTCACGATGATGGTCGCCACCGCGCCCGGCGACACCGCCGAGGTGGCGAAGAAACTGGACGCGGTCGAGGGCGGCACCGTCGGCCGCACCTACGACAAGCTCGGCTACGTCCGCGCCACCGTCCCCACCGCCAAGGCGGACGCCGCGATCGCCGCCGCCGCGAAGCTCTCCTCCGTGCACGGCATCGATCTACGCGAGGAGATCGCCCTCGACGACCCGACGCCGAGCGCGGACACCGCCAAGGGCGCCGCCGAGAAGGCCACGGCCACCGCCGCCAAGGCGCCCGGCAAGAACACCCCGGCGAAGAACCCGTACAACCCGTCCTTCGAGACCGGCGCCGTCGACTTCGTCAAGCAGAACCCGAAGGCGGACGGCCGCGGCATCACCATCGGCATCCTGGACTCGGGCGTGGACCTGTCCCACCCGGCGCTCCAGAAGACCAGCACCGGACAGCGGAAGATCGTCGACTGGGTCACCGCGACCGACCCGGTGGTCGACGGGGACCGCACCTGGCGGCCGATGACCGCCTCCGTCTCCGGTCCGGTGTTCACCTACGGCGGTCAGAGCTGGACGGCGCCCGCGGGCTCGTACAAGGTCTCCACCTTCCTGGAGTCGTACACCACCGGCGGCGACGCGGCCGGTGACGCCAACCGGGACGGCGACACCACCGACTCCTGGGGCGTGCTGTACGACGCGGCGGCCGGCACGGTCCGGGTCGACCTGAACAACAACCACGACTTCTCCGACGACACCGCGATGAAGCCGTACAAGGACGGCTACCAGGTCGGCTACTTCGGCACCGACGACCCGGCCACCGACGTCGCCGAGCGGCAGCCGTTCGTCGTCGAGATCCGCAAGGACGTCGTCTACAACAGCGCGGGCGCCAAGGCCGACTTCGTCAACATCGGCGTCATCGAGTCCGAGCACGGCACCCACGTCGCGGGCATCACCGCCGCCAACGGCCTGTTCGGCGGGCAGATGGACGGCGCCGCCCCCGGCGCGCAGATCGTCTCCTCCCGGGCCTGCACCTGGACCGGCGGCTGCACCAACGTGGCGCTCACCGAGGGCATGATCGACCTGGTCGTCAACCGGGGCGTCGACATCGTCAACATGTCGATCGGCGGCCTGCCGTCCCTGAACGACGGCAACAACGCCCGCGCGGAGCTGTACACCCGGCTCATCGACGAGTACGGCGTCCAGCTGGTCATCTCGGCCGGCAACGACGGCCCCGGCGCCAACACCGTCGGCGACCCCGGCCTGGCCGACAAGGTCATCTCGGTCGGCGCGTCCATCTCCAAGGAGACCTGGGCGGTCAACTACGGCTCGGCGGTGGAGAAGAAGTACGCCATGATGCCGTTCTCCTCGCGCGGCCCGCGCGAGGACGGCGGGTTCACGCCGACGCTGACCGCGCCGGGCGCGGCGATCAACTCCATCCAGACCTGGCTGCCGGGCGCCCCGGTCGCCGAGGCGGGCTACTCGCTGCCCGCCGGCTACGGCATGCTCCAGGGCACCTCGATGGCCTCCCCGCAGGCCGCGGGCGCCTCCGCGCTGCTGCTGTCGGCCGCGAAGCAGAAGCACATCGACCTCACCCCGGCGAACCTGCGCACCGCGCTGACCTCGACCGCCGACCACATCAAGGGTGTGCAGGCGTACGAGGAGGGCGCGGGCCTGATCAACGTCGTGGACGCCTGGAAGTCGATCCGCAAGGGCGCCACCGCGCACACGTACACGGTCAAGGCCCCGGTCGACACCGCGATCGACTACGCGCTTGAGACCCCGGGCTTCGGCACCGGCCTCTACGACCGCGAGGGCGGCCTGAAGGCGGGCCAGAAGAAGACGTACGAGATCACCCTCACCCGCACCTCCGGCGCGGACAAGGCGATCCGGCACGAGCTGAGCCTCGCCAACAACGCCGGCTCGACCTTCCAGGTGGTCGGCTCCCGCACGGTGAACCTGCCGCTGAACCAGCCGGTCACCGTCAAGGTGCGGGCGGCGCCCCGCTCCGAGGGGCTCAAGAGCGCGATCCTGGAGGTGGATGACCCGAAGACCGAGGGCGTCGACCAGCAGGTCATGACCACGGTCGTGGTCGCTCCGGAGGTCGAGTACACCTACTCCGCGTCCGGTTCGGTGCAGCGCAACAGCACCGCGTCCTACTTCGTGACGGTCCCCGAGGGCGCCAAGTCCCTGGAGGTCGCCATCGGCGGGCTGAAGGGCAAGAGCCAGACCCGGTTCATCACCATCCACCCGTACGGCGTCCCGCTCGACGAGACCTCCACGCCGTACTGCTACAACAACTACCTCGACGGCAACGGCTGCAAGCCCGACGTGCGCGCGTACGCCGACCCGCAGCCGGGGGTGTGGGAGGTCGAGGTCGAGTCGCGCCGCACCTCGCCGCTGCTGGACAACCCGTACCAGCTGGACGTCTCCGTCCTCGGCGCCGACTTCGCCCCCGAGGTCGTGACGGTGCCCGAGGCGCAGGCAGGCACCCCGATCGACGCCTCCTGGACGGTGACCAACAAGTACGCCGCGATCGAGGGCGGCAAGCTGGTGGGCGGCCCGCTGGGCTCGTCCCTGACCAGCCGTCCCACCATCGCCGAGGGCGACGCGCAGACCACCACCGTCGAGGTGCCCGAGGGCGCCACCTCGCTGGACGTGGCGATCGGCAACGTCTCCGACGCCGCCGCCGACCTGGACTTGTATGTGTACGACGCGGCTGGCGAGGAAGTGGGCAGCTCCGCCGACGGCGACTCCGAAGAATCGGTCTCGCTTGCCGGTCCCGCCATCGGCACCTACACCGTCAAGGTTGTCGCCTATTCGGTCCCTGCCAGCTCGACCGAATACGACTACGGAGACGTCTTTTACGCCTCCTCCCTCGGGTCCGTAAGTGTTCCGGCAGCAGACCCGGTGCACCTTGGTTCCGGCGAGTCCATGTCGTTCACCGGCAGCGTCACCGCGCTGTCGCCTGCACCGGAGGGCCGCGAATCCGTCGGTCGTGTGCAGCTGACGAATGCCCGCGGCACGGTCGCGGGCACCGGCAGCGTGGCGATCGAGAAGGTCGTGCCGTAGTCCGGTACGGCGCGTGCGCAGGGGGCGGGCGCCGCGGCGCCCGCCCCCTCTTCGCTCCCTACTCGCAGGCCAGGGTGCGGGACGCCGGGAGGGCGGCGGTGACGCGGGCCCGTTCGGGGGCGATCCCGGCCTCGCCGACGAAGAGGACGTCCGGGTGCACGCCGTGCGCCGGGAGCCCGAACAGCACCCGGTCGCCCACGCCGAGGGCTTCCTCGGTCAGGAAGCCGACCTCGCCGGACGCCTTGTCGGGCACGTACGGCCGGGTGATCCGCGCCGTGATCCGCAGGCCTCCGTCGCCGGGCGCCGGCTCCACGTCGGTCACCGTGGCCTCGGCGACCAGCCGGGCGCAGGCCAGGTAGCCGGGGCTGCCGAAGGGGGCGGCGGCGGCCTCCTTGCCGCCGGAGTCGGCCGCGCTGCCGGCCCCGGCGTCGTCGGCACCACCGGGCCCGGCCTGCGTGACCAGCCACGCCATGCCGGACAGGAAGGCGCCCGCGCAGGCCACGGCGAGCGCGCCGAGGAGCAGCTGCCGGCGGCGGCGCGGGCGGCGTACCGCCGGGGCCCGCTCCCGTACCGCCGAGGCCCGCTCCCGTGGCGGCGAGGGCTCGCTCAGCGCCCCCGCGATCACCCCCAGCTGCTCCCGCAGCACCGTCACGTCGGCGGCCTCGGCCGACCCCGGCGGCAGCGGCTCCCCCATGATCGCGGCCAGCAGCGCGTCGTCCGGGACGGCGCCCTCGTACGCCTCGTGCTCGGCGGCCATCTCACACCACCTCGTCCTCGTGCAGACGGGCGCGCAGGGCCCGGACCGCCGTGTGCAGCCTGCTCTTGACCGTGCCCTCGGGAACACCCAGCTCCGCGGCGATGCCGCGCACCGGCAGATCGGCGTAGAAGCGCAGCACCACGACCTGGCGCTGGGCGGCGGGCAGCGCGTCCAGGCCGCGGGCGACGGCCAGCGAGAGCAGGCTGGTGTCCTCGCCGGAGGGGTGGTCGCTGTGCCGCAGCGCGGCGAGCCGCTCGCCGATCCGCTGCTGGCGGCGTTTGGCCCGGTGCCAGTCCATGGCCAGGTTGGAGGCGACCACCGCCGCCCACGCCGAGACGTCCCGGGGCGCCTCCTGTCCGCTCGCCGCCCGTTCCAGCAGCCGCAGCCTGACCTGCTGCACCCCGTCCGGCAGGTCCGCCTGCGGCACCCCGCCGAGCGCGAGCACCGCCCGCACCCGCCGCTCCTGGACCGCGTCCAGCGGATCGTCGCCGACCGCCTGATCCCGCCCCCGGCGGATCTTTCCGCGCAGCACCGGCCGCCCCCTCTCCCCTCGCCGCGTTTTCTCTACGACGCCGCAGTCGGCGAAAACGTTCGCTCCGGGCCCGGCGAGGGCGGGGAGGCGTACGTCACACCGGGTGTGGGCCGGGGCGAAAGGGGCAGGGGCCGGGGCAGCACAGCTTGCGGCGCCGGGGCCGCAGCGGGTTAATTCCTCCAGCTCGGCAGGGGTGCGGCCGTCGTCCCTGCGGCGCCCGCCGAACCCGGTCCGCGGGCAATGCGGTGGACAGCCGGGCCGGGGATGACCGCATGATGGAAAGGTCCCGGCCGCACAGGCCGGACGCACGCAGGTCACGAAAGGGAGTCGCCGTGAGGGTCGGAATCGTCGGAGCCACCGGACAGGTCGGCACGGTCATGCGCAGAATCCTCACGGAACGAGACTTTCCGGTCACCGAGCTGCGCCTGTTCGCCTCCGCCCGCAGCGCGGGCAAGGACCTGGACGGGGTGACGGTGGAGGACGCGGCCACCGCCGACTACTCCGGCCTGGACATCGTGCTGTTCTCGGCGGGCGGCGCCACCTCCAGGGCGCTGGCCGAGAAGGTCGCCGCGCAGGGCCCGGTCGTGATCGACAACTCCTCGGCGTGGCGCCGCGACCCGGACGTGCCGCTGGTGGTCTCCGAGGTCAACCCGCACGCGATCGCCTCCCGCCCCAAGGGGATCATCGCCAACCCGAACTGCACCACGATGGCCGCGATGCCGGTGCTGCGTCCGCTGCACGCCGAGGCGGGCCTCGAAGCGCTGGTCGTGGCCACCTACCAGGCGGTGTCCGGTTCCGGGCTGGCCGGTGTGGACGAGCTGTTCGAGCAGGTGAGGAAGGTCGGCGAGGACGCGCCGAAGCTCACCCACGACGGCACGGCGGCCGAGTTCCCGAAGCCGGAGAAGTACGTCGCGCCGATCGCGTACAACGTGCTGCCGCTGGCCGGGTCGGTCGTCGACGACGGCTCACACGAGACCGACGAGGAGCAGAAGCTGCGCCACGAGTCCCGCAAGATCCTGGAGATCGACGGGCTGAAGGTGTCCGGCACCTGTGTGCGCGTGCCGGTCTTCACCGGGCACTCGCTCCAGATCAACGCCCGCTTCGCCCACCCGATCAGCGTGGAGCGCGCCAAGGAGCTGCTGGGCGGCGCGCCCGGCGTGGCCCTGGCGGAGGTCCCGACCCCGCTCCAGGCGGCCGGCCAGGACCCGTCCTACGTCGGCCGCATCCGGCAGGACGAGACGGTCGACAACGGCCTCGCGCTGTTCGTCTCCAACGACAACCTGCGCAAGGGCGCGGCGCTGAACGCGGTGCAGATCGCGGAGCTGGTGGCGGCCGAGCTGTCCGGCAAGCGGTAGTCCTCCCAACGTACGGCGCACGGGCGTGGTCACTCCCCGGTGACCACGCCCTTCGCGTGCCCGGTGGCGCGCTGCCGTGGAAGGATGGCGGAAACGACACATACGAGGAGATGACCGCGTGCCTGGCACAAACCTGACCCGCGAAGAGGCGCAGCAGCGGGCGAAGCTGCTCTCCGTGGACGCGTACGAGATCGATCTCGACCTCTGCGGCGCGCAGGAGGGCGGCACCTACCGCTCCGTGACGACGGTGCGCTTCGATGTCGCCGAGAACGACGCCACGTCCTTCATCGACCTGGTGGCCCCGGCCGTCCACGAGGTCGTCCTCAACGGTGACCAGCTCGACGTGGACACCGTCTTCGCGGACTCCCGGATCGCGCTGCCCGGACTGCTGGAGGGCCGCAACATCCTGCGGGTCGTCGCCGACTGCGCGTACACCAACACCGGCGAGGGCCTGCACCGGTTCGTCGACCCGGTCGACGAGCAGGCGTACCTGTACACCCAGTTCGAGGTGCCGGACGCCCGCCGGGTCTTCGCCAGCTTCGAGCAGCCGGACCTGAAGGCGACCTTCCAGTTCACCGTGCGGGCGCCCGAGGGCTGGACCGTCATCTCCAACTCCCCGACGCCCGAGCCCAAGGACAACGTCTGGGTCTTCGAGCCGACGCCGCGCATCTCGTCGTACATCACGGCCCTGATCGTCGGCCCGTACCACTCGGTGCACAGCGTCTACGAGAAGGACGGGCAGTCCGTGCCGCTCGGCATCTACTGCCGGCCGTCGCTGGCCGAGCACCTCGACTCGGACGCGATCTTCGAGGTGACCCGGCAGGGCTTCGACTGGTTCCAGGAGAAGTTCGACTACCCGTACCCGTTCAAGAAGTACGACCAGCTGTTCGTGCCGGAGTTCAACGCGGGCGCGATGGAGAACGCGGGCGCGGTCACCATCCGGGACCAGTACGTGTTCCGTTCGAAGGTGACGGACGCGGCGTACGAGACGCGCGCCGAGACCATCCTGCACGAGCTGGCCCACATGTGGTTCGGCGACCTGGTCACCATGGAGTGGTGGAACGACCTGTGGCTGAACGAGTCGTTCGCCACCTACACCTCCATCGCCTGCCAGGCCGCCGCGCCCGGCTCGCGCTGGCCGCACTCGTGGACCACGTTCGCCAACTCCATGAAGACCTGGGCGTACCGGCAGGACCAGCTGCCGTCCACGCACCCGATCATGGCGGACATCACCGACCTGGACGACGTGCTCGTCAACTTCGACGGCATCACCTACGCCAAGGGTGCCAGCGTCCTGAAGCAGCTCGTGGCGTACGTCGGTGAGGACGCGTTCTTCCAGGGCGTGCAGGCGTACTTCAAGCGGCACGCGTACGGCAACACCCGGCTGTCCGACCTGCTGGGCGCGCTGGCGGAGACCTCCGGGCGGGATCTGAGGTCCTGGTCGAAGGCGTGGCTGGAGACGGCCGGCATCAACGTGCTGCGCCCGGTGATCGACACCGACGCCGACGGCACCATCACCTCCTTCGCCATCCGGCAGGAGGCGCCCGCGCTGCCCGCCGGCGCCAAGGGGGAGCCGACGCTCCGTCCGCACCGCGTCGCGGTCGGCTGCTACGACCTCGACCCGAGCGGCAAGCTGGTCCGCGGTGAGCGCGTCGAGCTGGACGTGGACGGCGAGCTGACCGACGTACCGCAGCTGGTCGGCACCCGCCGCCCGGCGGTCGTGCTCCTCAACGACGACGACCTGTCGTACGCCAAGGTCCGCCTGGACGAGCAGTCGCTGGCGTTCGTCACCGAGCACCTCGGCGACTTCGCCGAGTCGCTGCCGCGCGCCCTGTGCTGGGCGTCGGCCTGGGACATGACCCGGGACGCCGAACTCGCCACCCGCGACTACCTGTCCCTGGTGCTGTCCGGCATCGGCAAGGAGTCCGACATCGGCGTCGTGCAGTCGCTGCACCGGCAGGTCAAGCTGGCCGTCGACCAGTACGCCGACCCGGCGGCCCGCGAGACGCTGCTGACCCGCTGGACCGAGGCGACCCTCGCGCACCTGCGGGCGGCCACCCCGGGCAGCGACCACCAGCTGGCGTGGGCGCGGGCGTTCGCGGCGACGGCCCGGACGCCGGAGCAGCTCGATCTGCTGGAGGCGCTGCTCGACGGCACGCAGACGGTGGAGGGGCTGGCCGTCGACACCGAGCTGCGCTGGGCGTTCGTGCAGCGGCTGGCGGCGGTGGGCCGGTTCGACGAGGCGGAGATCGCCGGCGAGCACGAGCGGGACCGCACGGCCGCCGGTGAGCGGCACGCCGCCGCCGCGCGGGCCGCCCGGCCGACCGAGGAGGCCAAGGCCGAGGCGTGGGCGTCGGTCGTCGACTCCGACAAGCTGCCCAACGCCGTGCAGGAGGCGGTGATCTCCGGCTTCGTCCAGACCGACCAGCGGGAGCTGCTCGCACCGTACGCGGACCGGTACTTCGAGGTGCTGGCGGAGGTCTGGACGTCCCGGTCGCACGAGATGGCCCAGCAGATCGCCGTCGGCCTGTACCCGGCGATCCAGGTCACGGACGAGACGCTGCGCAGGACGGACGCGTGGCTGGCGGCCGGCGAACGGGGCGCGGCCCTGCGCCGGCTGGTCTCCGAGTCCCGCGCGGGCGTGGAGCGGGCGCTGCGGGCGCAGGCGGCGGACGCGGCGGCGCAGTAGGGGTCTGAGGGGGCGCCCGGGACCGGCTCCGGGCGCCCCCTCGTGATCCGCGAGTCCTACGTCGACCGGGAACGGGTCCTGCGCGAGGGCGTCACCCATCTGCGCGCCGCCTGGGCCGCGCATCCCGCGGACCCGGCGCTGACCGGCCTCGTCGCCGAGTTCATGGCCCAGGTCGACGGGTTCGCGGGCCTGTGGGCCGAGCGGGACATCGAGGTGAACGGCAGCGGCCGGAAGGTCATCCGGCATCCCGGCGCCGGTGTGATCGCGGTGCGGTTCGAGGTGCTCGTGCCGCTTCAGGACACCGACCAGCGGCTGATGATCGGCCGTGCCGACGACGACGCGAGCCGGTCGGCGCTGGACCGGCTGTGCGCGTGAACCGTCAGTCCGGCCCCGCCGTCAGTCCGGCCCCGCAGTCCGCCCGGCCTCGGCCGCTTCGCCGGCGTTCGACGCGGCGGGCACGGGGAGCCACGGGTCCGTCGCGGTCTCGGCGGCCGACGGCCCCGTGGCGGCCGTGGAGGCCACGGGGGGCGCCGGAGTGGGCGTGAGCGGACCTGGTGTCGGGCGGCCCGTGCCGGCCGGGGCGAGGGGCCGTTGGGCGGGCCCGCCGTCCGTCCCGGACAGGCCGACGGCCACGGTGACGGTGACGGCGCAGACCGCGAGCGCGCTCGCCGTGCCGGCCACCGCACGGCGGCGCCTGATGCGGCGCCCGCCGGTGACGGCCGCGTCGGTGACGCTGGGCAGGGCGGGCTCCGGGCCGGCGTCGAGCACGGCCTGGAAGGCGGCGCGCAGCAGGTCGTCGTGCGGGCCGCGGTCATGGTCGTGACCGTGCTCGTCCATGCGCGGGCTCACCTGACCCTCCGTTCGTCGGTCAGGCCCTCGACGATCGCGCGCAGCCGGGTGAGGCCGCGGGCGCTCTGGCTCTTGACCGTCCCCGGGCTCACCCGCAGCGCCTGCGCGGTCTGTTCAACGGTCCAGTCCTCCCAGAAACGCAGGACCAGCACGGCGCGGTACCGGGGCGACAGCTCCATCAGGGCCTCCTGCATCATCAGGCGCAACTCCGGTGCGGCCGGCACGGCCGGGGTCAGGTCGGGCGGCTCGCCCACCGATTCCTCCCGCCAGCCTCCCCGGCGCTGCTGGTCGATGAAGGCGCGGGTGAGGATGGTACGGGCGTAGGCGTCCACGTTGCCGTCCCGGCGGACCCGGCTCCAGGCCGCGTAAAGCTTCATCAGGGTGGTCTGGGTCAGGTCCTGCGCCTGGTGCCAGTCCCCGCACAGCAGGTAGGCACTGCGCCGCAGCTGGGCCTGCCGCGCCTCGGCGAACTCCCGGAACTCCCGTTCCCGGACCGCTTCCCTCACTCTTGCCGACCCTCCGCCGCCGCACCGCCCCGCCGGACATACATACGGCGGACGGGTGCGCGAGGTTGCACGCGACGGCGGAGAGATTTTCTCCGGGGCGGCATGCAACCCGCCCCCGGCCGCTCCCGTACTCCTCTCACACACGAAGGCCCCCGCGCCCCGAGCGGCGGCCCGTGACCGAGACAGAGGAAGACCCTTGAAGCATCGCAAGATCTCGCAGAACCGCCGTCGGATGTACAGCCTGGCGGCCGGCACGCTGCTGGCCGCCGCCGGCACCGCCGGCATCGCCACCGCGGCCACCGGCACCGGCGCCGAGGCCGCGACGCCGGCGCCGGTGTCCCACCCCGGCGCGGCCCAGCCGGCCGGAACCTCGACGCCGTCCCCTGCCAAGACCGCGGAAGCGGCGACGCCGGTGGGCGCCGGGGCCGAAGCGACCGCCGCTCCCGTGGGCGCCGGGGCCGAAGCGACCGCCGCACCGGTCGGCGCCGGAGCCGAGCTGGCGCCGGGCCAGGCGGCGGTGCGTCCGATGTCGGAGCTGAGCGCGGCCGAGCTGGCGAGCGCGGTGGGCTGACCGGGGATCAGGCCGGCGTCTCCTTGACCGGGAGGCGCCGGCCACCGGGCGTACTCAGCCCACGTGCGCGGCGAGCGCCGCCGCCACCGCCGCCCCGTCCGCCTCCCGGGCCGCCCAGGCCACATACCCGTCGGGCCGCACCAGCACCGCCGTACGGCGTCCGCTCGCCCAGCGCGCCACCACGAGCCGGTCGGCACGGCCGTCCCCGTCCCCGGCCCCGTCCCCGCCCCCCACGTTCGGCGGGTCCGGCGTGATCAGCACGAACCGGCCGCCCCGCAGCGCCTCGTACAACCGGCCGCCACCGGCGAGCGCCACGTCGGGAGCCCGGCGCCCGGTGAGGGGGTGGGCGCCGCGCGGCGCGGCGTACCGGTACCCGACACCGGAGATCAGGCCGGCCACCCGGCGCCGCACCGGACCCGCGTGGTCCAGCGTCGTGACGGCCGCCGACCGCAGCGCCCGCGACCAGGGGCGGGACGCCATGGCGAGGCGGATCATGCCGCCGCTGCTGCGCAGCACCGACCGGCCGACCGGGTGACGTTCGCTCTGGTAGCTGTCGAGCAGGGTGTCCGGCGCCCGGCCGTGCAGGACGGCGGCCAGTTTCCAGCTCAGGTTGGCCGCGTCCTGGAGGCCGGTGTTCATGCCCTGGCCGCCGGCCGGGCTGTGCACGTGCGCCGCGTCGCCGGCCAGCAGGACCCGGCCGACCCGGTAGGCGGGCACCTGGCGCTCCTCACTGTGGAAACGGGAGAGCCAGCGCGGATCGCGCATACCGAAGTCCCGGCCCGTCACCCGCCGCACCAGTTCCTTGACCTCGGCCAGGTCCACCGGCTCGCTGTCGGGCACGTTGTGCTCGCGCTGCCAGCCGACCACCCGGTGGTAGCCGTCGCCGAAGGGCGCGATGACGACGAAGGCGCCCGGCACCGAGTCCCCGACCAGTTCCGCACCGGACTCCTCGGCGAACCGCACATCGGCGATGACCACCGAACGGATCACCGCACGGCCGGGGAAGGGCAGCCCGACCGCGTGCCGCACGGCACTGCGCACGCCGTCGGCACCGACGACGTACCGGGCGCGCAGTTCCCCGGGCACCCCGCCCGGCCCGCGGACCGCGACGGTCACCCCGTCCCGGTCCTGGCGCACCCCGGTCACCTCCGTCTCGTACCGGAACTCCACGCCCGCCCGCGCCGCCCGCTCCCGCAGGACCTTCTCCACCTCGTACTGCGGAACCATCAGGACGTGGTTGAAGCGGGACGGCAGGGCGCCGAAGTCGAGACGGAGGTCGAAGAAGCGGAGCCGGTCGAGGCGGCGGCCGATCGCCTCCAGCGGTTCGGCGAGGCCACGGGCGTCGAGCTGCTCCAGGCTGCGGGCGTGCAGTCCGAAGGCGCGGGAGAGGTTGCTGATCTCCGGTGACCGCTTCTCGACGAGGGTGACGGGGAGGCCGGCGGCGGCCAGATCGCCGGCCAGGAGCAGGCCGGTGGGGCCGGAGCCGACGACGATCACGGTGCGGGGCGTGCCGTTCACGGTGGACCTCCTACGGGGTACCAACAGCCGTTTGCCAACGCTGTTCGCCAACAACCGTTTGCCAACAGTCGGTCGCCAACAACCGGTCGCCAACAACTGTTTGCCAACGTCTGTTCGCCAACATCTGTTGTCACCGTAGAGCCGGTCACAGACCCCAGTCAACACTTGTTGGCCCACACACGTTGGCCTACGCTCATGGGCATGCCCAACCCGACCCCGGCCCGCCGCTCCGACGCCACCCGCGCCGCGATCCTGGACGCCGCCCGCGAGCGTTTCGCCCTCGACGGCTACGACCGTGCCACCATCCGCGCCATCGCCCGCGACGCGCGCATCGACCCCTCGATGGTCATGCGGTACTACGGCAGCAAGGAGGGCCTCTTCACGGCGGCCGTCTCCGTGGACCTGCGACTGCCCGACGTCACCGCCCTGCACCGGGACGACGTAGGAGCGGCCCTGGTCCGGCACTTCCTCTCCCTCTGGGAGAAGAACGACGTGCTGACGGCCGTCCTGCGGGCCGGCGCCCTGAGCACCGACGGGGCCGAGCGCACCCGCGGCATCTTCCGCGACCAGTTGCTGCCGGTCGCCCGGCGGATCTGCCCGGACCCCGAGCAGGCCCCGACCCGGGCCGCCCTGGTCGCCTCACAGCTCCTCGGGCTGGCGCTCACCCGGTACGTGCTGCGCATCCCGCCGGCCGTGGAGCTGTCCGAGGGGGAGGTCGTGGCGTGGCTGGGCCCCACGGTGCAGCGTTACCTCACCGCACCGAGCCCGTGAGCCCATGAGCCCATGAAACACGTCGAGGGCGCCTGCGGCATGGCAGGCGCCCTCGACGGAGCTTGAACGAGAAACCGGTGTCAGGCCTTGGCGTCGGCCTTCTCCATGGTCTCCCGGGTCTTGATGTTGCGGCTGGTCACCCGGTGCTCCTCCTTGGAGCGGTCGAGGACCAGGACCAGCCCCGCGATGATCGCGAACAGCACGATCGGGGCGAAGACGTAGAGGCCCAGCGTCTCGATGACGCTCAGGCCCGTGCCGGGGTCGTCACCGTCGTCGCGGGTCAGCGCGAGCGCGGGGGACGACATGAGCAGCATCATCAGCGTCGTACCGGCCGCCAGGGTGCCGGCGCGCAAGGCGTTCTTCTTGTCCACGTCCCCAAGTTAGCGAACGCCGATCACCTCCGCGCGCCCGGGGTGCCGTACGAGACCTCGGGCCGACACCTCCGCCACCCGGCCGCCTTCTCCAAGCACCACCCGAGATGGCTTGAACACCGCGCCAATCAGCGGTACACATCGGCTCAAGTCCGACAATCAACCGACTCGCCAAACGCTTTTTTGCCATTGCGGCACATCCGGCCAGCACATTCATTGACGCATTCGATCATGAATGACTAGGGTCAGCTCATTCACCTTGCAGTTGCCATTCAGTCAACTGCTGTTCATCCCTGGGGGGGGATCGTGAACAAACTTCGTGCTGCCCTGGTGGTCGGTGTCACTGCGGCCGTCACACTGGCGGGAACGCCGGCCTTCGCGAACTGGCAGAGTTCCATTTCGAGCTGGACCGACGGAAATGAGTCCCGGAACTGGGACGACGAAAGCTATTCGGAAGTCCGCTTCAAGGGCTGTACCGCGCAGTACGGCAGCGAAAAGGTGACGGTCAAGCTGTGGAAGGCCATCGACCTCTACCCTGACGACTCCCAGGGCACCCACCTCTTCACCAACTGCTACAACGGCTCCACGTCGGTCAGCGCAGGCGAGTGGACCGGCCTGGACAGCGGCTCATATTACTTCGAGACTTCGACGGTCGGAGACGGCGGGGGTCTGCTCGATGCGGACGTCGTCTACGTCGACACCACGCAGGCAGACTAGCCGACCAGTCAGTATCACATACGGCGCTGGGGTTCGCTCATGGAGCCTCAGCGCCCTCTCTGTCCGTTCCGAGAGGGCAGCAGCTTGCGACTCCTTACTGTTCTGCGCACCAGTAGCGCCCTGTGGGCGGCACCGGTCGCCCTGGCGTTGCCGGTCTTCTACTT
The DNA here is from genome assembly GCF_052216785.1 of Streptomyces sp. JW3. Lineage (NCBI taxonomy): Bacteria > Bacillati > Actinomycetota > Actinomycetes > Kitasatosporales > Streptomycetaceae > Streptomyces > Streptomyces sp. JW3. The sequence goes on from NZ_JBQOUX010000014.1 coordinate 74,644, forward strand.
CTTCGTCGGACGCAGCGATCTGGAGTCGTATTACGACTACGCGCCGACGATTGTTTCCGACGTCCTGATGCCCGATTACTCGTTCGCCTATGCCGTCGCATCCGGGCTTTCTGCTTGGGAAAGCGGACGAATTGTCATGGCCCGCGTGTGGGATTCTGCGGCCGCGCGTTCCCGTTACCGCATCGCCTTGGACGTGCTGGCTCCTGTCGTCGTTCTGAGCTGGCTCATGCTGCTCTTGCCCGTGGCCCTGAGCCTCGGGTTCGCGGGCACCATGCCCTCTTTCGCCAGTCTGCGTCCACTCGCGCTGGCTTTCCTCATCTGCGCCGCCCACGCAGTGATCGGCTTCGGAGTCGGGCTTCGAGTGCCGCGCCATGTCGCCGCGCCCATGCTTCTTGTCGTCGTCTGGGTGCTCACGGCCTTCTCCGTGACCTACGACGAGATGTGGCCGCGCCACCTCTCCGGCCGGTTTCCGACGAATCTTGCCTTCGGCGAGGTGGCCACAATGGTTTCCCTGGTGCCACACATACTCCTGACCGGGGGCATCGCCGTTGCGGTGGCACTGCTCTGGACGCGCCGTGGCACCTTCGCCCTCCGTGCCGGGCTGGCCGGCGCGGTCGCCGTCAGCGGCACCCTGGGCGCCTACACGATGGTTCATGACTGGGGGCACGACGCTCCCGTGCTCACCAGTCAGGCGCCCATGACTTGTGTGGGCACCGCCCCTCGGCTGTGCATGCCCACCGCTACCGGCCAGAACATCAAGGCGGTGCGCCAGGAGGTGGTCTCTGTCCTCGCCGAACTGCAGGCCGCCGGCGTCGAACCGGCACCCGCACTCATCATCGACACCCTGCAACCCTACGGAACGGCGCAGGCGACCGATCCCAGAACCGTTCGCATACCTCTCACCGAAGCGGCGAAGACAGGGACGATCCGGTTCCGTGTACTGAACGGCGCCATACGTTTCTCCTGCCCCCGCCCGGACGCGGCTGACGCGTACGCCGCTTACCTGTGGGCGGCCGATGTGACCGGACAGAAGGACGCCTACCGGACCCGTCTTGCCGCAGCGGCGAGAAGTGATACGAGGGCCAGAGCGGCGCTCGACCAGGCCGCCGACACGGTGAGTGAGATTCGGAAGAGGTCGACGGCAGAACAGTCCCGCTGGTACGCGCGTACCCTCACGGACGCCTGCGAGGAGACCGCATGAGGTTCTGGCTTCGCGCCCGGCGCGCGGCGCTGGTCATGCCTGCCTGTACGGTGGCGCTGTTCGTTCTGACCCTGCTCACCCGCAACGCCTCGGTCGGCCTGCCGAGCCTTCTGTCCGGCTCCTCCGCCAGCGTGGTCGTGTCGATGTTCGTGCCAGTGGTGGTCGTCTCCGGGCTCATGGGCTGCCTCGACTCCAATCTGCCCGCCGCCGAGGCTTCCGGTGTCAGACCGATCGCACTCATGGACGCCGCACTGTCGGTCGGCAGCGTGCTGGCAGCCTCCGTGGCCGCGCTCGGGGCCACGCTGCTTACTGGGGACCGGGACGCGGCCTCGGTCGGCCGCAACACCGCATTCCTCGTGGGAATCGCGCTGATCGCCCGTGTGTTCGTCGGCCAGAAAGCCGTGCTGGTGCCCATCGCCTGGCTGATGACCGTTGTCTTCCTGGGCTTTCGCAGCAGGCTTGATCCTTATCCCTGGACCGTCCTCCCGGAGCCGGTCAGCGCGCCGCACGCGGCCGTGGGCGCCGCGCTCGCGCTCACCGCGGGGATCGCCGCACAGTTGTCCATCTCGACGAGGAAGCTGTCATGACGCTGGAACTGGACTCCTGCACTTACGCCTACAGCCGACGCACACGGCCGATCCTGACCGACTTTTCCTACCGGCTGCCGGACGGGCTCACGATCCTGCTCGGCCCCAACGGCGCCGGTAAGTCCACCCTGCTGAAGCTCGCCGCCGGAGTGGCCTCCCCCCGTGTCGGCACGGTCTCCTGCCACGGTCTGCCGGCCCGGAGCAAGGCGTACCGCCGAGCCGTCGCCTGGATGCCACAACACATCGCCCCCATGTCTTCCCTGACCGCCCGCGATTACGTCGCGTATCTGGGGTGGCTCAAGGGCATGAGCCGCAGCAGCGCATGGTCACAAGCGCGCCGAGCGCTGCAGCGGGTACAACTGACCGACAAAGCGAACACGAAGACGTCCCAGCTTTCCGGAGGACAACTGCGACGGGTCGGTGTGGCGGGCGCCCTCGTGCACGGCGCGGAGATATTGCTCCTGGACGAGCCCACGGCAGGAATGGACCCGCACCAGCGGCGCGTCTTCCGGGACATCCTGCGCGGCGTCACCGACGACGTACAGGTGCTGATGTCGACGCATGATGTCGCCGACCTCGCCGAAGAAGCGGACAGCGTCACGGTGCTGCATGCAGGCCGCGTGCTCCACACCGGGCCGACCGAGGCGTTCCTCGCCCACACACCGGCCGGCACCGCGCCCGGCCGGGCCGCCGAGGGCGCCTACAGCTCCCTGCTGACCCTGCACGCGGCGGACTGACGCGGTCCCACACGGCGCAATGACCGTTCATGGCCCGGTCCCCGCACGTACGGCGTCGATCAGCGCGTGCAGCCGAGGTGCGGCCGCCAGTTCCTCCAGCGTCACCGGGCGGCCCGCGGCGTCGGCGATCGGCAGCCGCCAGTTCGGGTACTGGTCCCAGGTGCCGGGGAGGTTCTGCGGGCGGCGGTCGCCGGCCGTGTCCGGCAGCCAGACGCCGACCATGCGGGCCGGGGTGGTGCGCAGGAAGCGGTACACGGCCTGGATGCCGGCCTCCTCCGGGTCGGAGGTGTCGCCCAGCAGACCGAGCCGGGCCAGCAGGTCCAGCCACTCCCCCGCGTCGGCCGCCGCCTCGGCCCGCTCCTCCTCGACCGGGCGGGTGAGCAGCCCGAGGCGGTCGCGGAGCCCGACGTGCTCGCCGGTGAGGCGGGCGGCGGTGGGCGGCAGGTCGTGGGTGGTGGCGGTGGCCAGGCAGTCGGCGCGCCAGCGGCCGGCGGGCAGTGGCCGGCCGTCGCCCGCCCAGTCCCGTTCGAAGAACAGCACGGAGGTGCCGAGCACCCCGCGCTCCCGCAGCGTCTCGCGCACCCCCGGCTCCACGGTGCCCAGGTCCTCGCCGATCACCACCGCCCCGGCCCGGGACGCCTCCAGGACCAGCACGGCGAGCATGGCCTCGGCGTCGTAGCGGACGTAGGTCCCCTCGGTGGGCGGCAGTCCCTCGGGCACCCACCAGAGCCGGAACAGGCCCATGACGTGGTCGATGCGCAGGGCGCCGGCGTAACGGAACAGGGCGCGCAGCAGGTCCCGGAACGGCGCGTAGCCGGACTCCGCGAGCCGGTCCGGGCGCCAGGGCGGCAGGCCCCAGTCCTGGCCGCGGGCGTTGAAGGCGTCCGGCGGGGCGCCCACCGACATGCCGGCGGCGAAGTACTCCTGCTGCGCCCACGCGTCCGCGCCCACCGGGTGCACGCCCACCGCGAGGTCGTGCACGATCCCGACCGGCATGCCGGCCTCGCGGGCGGCGCGCTGGGCGTCGGTGAGCTGGGTCTCGGTGAGCCAGGTGAGCCAGGAGTGGAAGTCGACGCGGTCCATCAGCGCGGTGCGGGCCCGGGCGGTCTCGGCGGAGCGGGGGTCGCGCAGCCCGGCCGGCCAGCGCCGCCAGTCGGGGCCGTGCACCTCGGCGAGGGCGCACCAGGTGGCGTGGTCCTCCAGGGCCTGCCCCTGGGCGGCGAGATAGTCGCGGTAGGCGGCCCGCCGCCCCGGCCCGAGCGGCACCTCACGGAGGGCCTCCAGTGCCTGCCGCTTCAGCGCCCACACCGCGTCCCGGTCGATCAGGTCACCCGCGAGTACGCCGTCCCGCAGCCGCCCGGCCCGTGCCAGCAGGTCGTCGAGGCGGCCGGGGGCGTACGCGTACTCGGGGACGTCCTCGACCCGCAGATGCACCGGGTCGGGAAAGCGGCGCGAGGAGGGCCGGTACGGCGAGGGGTCGGTGGGCGCTCCCTCGCCCCCCGGCACGGCCGCGTGCAACGGATTGACCTGCACGAACCCCGCCCCGAGCGCCCGCCCGGCCCAGCCGGCCAGCTCGGCGAGGTCACCGAGGTCGCCCATGCCCCAGGAGCGCCGGGACAGCAGGGAGTAGAGCTGGACGAGCAGCCCGTAGGACCGCCCAGCCGGAGCGGCCAGCCGCGGCGGCGCGACGACGAGGTGGGCCTGTCCGATACGCCCGTCGGGAGCGGTGACACTCACCCGGTGCACCCCCGCCAAAAGCCCCTCCACGCCGGTCCGCGTCTCCCCCTGCTCGGTGTCGACGCGCAGCGAGGTACCCGTCGGCAGCGCGGCCAGGGCGGCCGGCGCTGGGCCGTCGCCCCACTGCACGACGGTCGGCGGCAGCAGCCGCGCGCCCAGCTCCTCGGCACGGGCGGCGAGCGCGGCCCGCGGGTCACCGGCGTCGACCCCGAGGGCGGTCAGAGCACGGACGAGGGCGGTGGCGGAGGCGGCGACCGTGCGGTCCGGGGACGGCCGGTAGGAGGCGGCGACACCGTACAGCTCGGCGAGCCGGGTCAGCTCCTCGGAAGGGGGCCCGTCCGGCCGGGGAGCCGCCACCTACGGCCTCATGGCTTCCGGTACGGCGAACGAGGCGGTGCCCTGCTCGGGGATGACGGCGGTCAACTCGGGCGAGGACTCGCTGGTCAGCGGCATGACGTCGGGAAAAGGGGACTCGCTGGTGAGTGGCTCGGCATCGGGCAGCGGCGGCTCACTGGTGAGCGGCGGCTCGGCGTACGCGTCCTGCGCCCCGAAAGCACCCTCGGACTCGGCGGACGGATCCGCCACGGGTTTGGAGGGGGCCGGGAAGGTGAGGTGTGCCGTTACGGTCACGAAGATCTCCTTGGCGAGCACGACTGCGGTTACGGCAGCCCTACCCAGCACGCGCGAGGTCAGACGCCCCAGGACGGGGGACGTGGCCTTGGTCACACCGTCATGCCTTCTCCCCGCCCACCCCTCAGCTCAACGACGCCGCGAAACGCTCCCAGGCCTTTGGGCCGACCCGGAGTATCGGACCGTGCCCGTCGTGCTTGGAGTCGCGTACCGCGACGGTGCGGGGGACGTTGAGGGCGACCTCGACGCACTCGCCCGAGGTATTGCTGTAGCTGGACTTCACGAAGTCGAACTCGGACACCGGTCACATCTCCTGTCGGATGGTTTCGATAAGTCGCATGGAGTCACGCTGAGCGAGGCTTTGCCGGGCCGTTCGGTCAAAGAGGTCGCGGTAGGCGCTGCTCGCCGTCTCGTTCTCCACCCACATGCTGGACGAGATGGTGTCCGCCTGAACCACGTCCACGGCCTCGGCCTGATTAAACGACAAGATCGTGAATGGACCCGAAACGCAAGGGTGCCCGCCGGCATGGAACGGCAGCACCTGAAGACGGACGTTGTCCAGTTCCGCCACCTCCCGGAGGCGCCCCAACTGACCGCGCATGGCCTCCGAGCCACCGATCAACTGCCGCAACGCCGCTTCCCAGACGACGGCGTACACCTCAAGCGGGCGCTCACCCACGAGGCGGTCCTGCCGTCGCATTCGGATGTCGACGATCCGGTCGATGTCCGCGGGGTCCTCCCAGGGACCGACGCCTTCGCTGATCGCCAGCGCCCGTGCGTATTCGGGGGTCTGGAACAGCCCCGGCACCAGCGAGAGCTGCCAAGTGCGGACGCGGGTGGCCGCGTCTTCCATCGCAATGTACTCGGTGAGCGCTCCCGGGTGCGGCGAATCCTGCCACCACCCCTTCGCCTTGCGCCGTTCACGGTCCAGCCTGGCCAGTTCCAGCAATTGGGTCAGGACCTTCCCGTCCACCACGCCGTAGAACTCGCACAGAGCACGGATATCCGGGTCACGCATCGGCACCCAACCGCGCTCCATCTTGACGATCTTCGAGTTGGTCGCACTGATGACGTCGGCAGCCTGCTGCTGCGTCTTCGCGGCGGCGTCCCGCAAGCGCAGAAGTTCCCCACCGAGCCTGCGCCCGAGCACGGTTGACGTCCGGTTCCCGAGTTGTGTGGTTCGAGTCACCCGCACATGGTGCCGGACTCAGCTTCAGACGATGGAATTGGAGACAAATGTCTCTGAGTCAGTTGCGCCCGAGACATGCAATTCGCTACGTTCAGTGTCCGGCCGCCTACAGAGCGGCTCCCGTCATGGCGGAAGCACACCGCCCTGCCCAGGCAGGTCCGGCGAAGCCACCGCCGCCCGTACGCAGGAGGCACGTCCTATGGCCGAACCCGCGCCCGTGCCGGTGTCCCCTCTCCGTGAGGACCGGCTCGACTACACCCCCACCCAGCGCAGCGTCCCCCTCGCCCGGCGCAGAGCCGCCCGGCTCGTCGCCGAGTGGGGGCGGGCGGACATCGCCGGGGACGTCGCCCTCGTCGTGTCGGAGCTGATGACCAACTCCCTGCTGCACGGCAGCCTGCGGGGGCGGCTCATCCACATGAGCATCACGCTCGGTCACCGCACCCTGCGGGTGGAGGTGAGTGACCCGCGCGGCGAGCGGCTGCCCAGCCCGCGCGCGGTGGGAGACACCGAGGAGCAGTTCGGGAGGGGACTCCTCCTGGTGGGGGCGCTGGCCGCGCGGTGGGGCTGGGAGGCGCGGACCGTGGGCAAGACCGTGTACGCCGAGTGGGATGCCCCACCTCTCGTGCCCGGTCTCCCCTACGCTGGGCGTGTGGACCCCCGTACACCCGGAGGAGCCCTGTGACCGTGACCGCCGACCGGCCCCACATGCTCGTCACCCAGTTCGAGGAACTCGCCCGCCATGCCGCCCGGAGCATAGAAGGCGCGCGGCTGGAGTTCATCAACGGACATCTCGGGGGGAAGGCCGTGCCGGACGGCGATCACGGACGCGTCATTCAGTGGCTGACGCGTATCTGCATGCAGCACCGCCCCGATCTGTGGCTGGACCCGACGCAGGGACTGGAGATCGACGCGTACCGCGCCGGCCGCGCCCGTCCCGACGGCTCCCTGGCCCCGGCGGAAGCCTTCGTCGGCCAGGGCGAATGGGCCGACCCCGCCCCCGTCCTCATGGTCGTCGAGGTCACCTCGTACGACTCCGACACCGACACCGATCGGCGCGACCGGGTCGAGAAGCCGGGGGCGTACGCCCGGACCGGTATCCCCGTCTACCTAGGCCCCTGGAGGCCCGGGGCGCGTCAGGCGGAGATGCCGTCGATCCGGGCCAGCGCGTCGTCCGCGCCGTACGGCTGGAGGTAGGGCAGCCAGCGCGGGTCCCGGTGGCCGGTGCCGATGATGCGCCAGGCCAGGCCGGTGGGCGGGGCCGGTTTGTGGCGCAGCCGCCAGCCGATCTCGGTGAGGTGCCGGTCCGCCTTGGTGTGGTTGCAGCGGCGGCACGAGGCCACCACGTTGTCCCAGGCGTGCTTGCCCCCGCGGCTGCGCGGGACCACGTGGTCGACGCTGGTTGCGACGCCACCGCAGTACATGCAGCGGCCCCCGTCACGGGCGAAGAGCGCGCGGCGGGTCAGGGGGACGGGGCCCCGGTAGGGGACCCGCACGAACCGCTTGAGCCGGACCACGCTGGGCGCGGGGACGGTGACGGTCGCGCTGTGCAGGAAGGCGCCGGACTCCTCGAGGCAGACTGCCTTGTTCTCGAGGACGAGGACGAGCGCGCGGCGGAGCGGTACGACGCCGAGGGGCTCGTACGACGCGTTGAGGACCAGGACATGCGGCACGGATGGCCTCCTTGTACGCCGGCGGCGCGTGGCTCGCGCCGGGACGATCCGTAGTCAGTCTCCCCTCAGGGTCGGTGGAAGCGCCACCATGTCCTGGTAACGGGCTGGGAGTGTTTTCGACCACACCTGATACATCCCCCGGGCCCTGACCAGTTCAAGCGCGGGTGAGCACCGTCTCTGCTTCCCGCATTCCGGGGGTGCGCACATCGTGCCCCGTTAGTGTGGTTGTTCCGCTCGTCCGGTGACCTTTTCGTGACCTTGGACCAACTCCCCCGGGTCCCCGGACGGGCGGGCCGCTGCTTTCTGGAGGTCCCGCCGTGTCCCCGTCCGTCGCCTACGCCGCCGTCCTCGCGGCCGCCGATCCCTCGCCGTCGTCGGCCACCCCCACCCCCTCCCCCTCCCCCTCCCCCTCGCAGTCGACGCCGTCCGTGCCGTCGCTCCAGGACGCCCAGGAGAGCGCGTCGAACGCCGCCGGGTGGATCGAGGAGAACTGGTCGACGTGGTTGGCGATCGGGCTGCGGGTGCTGCTGATCGTGGTGATAGCCGCGGTGCTGCGGGTGGTGGTGCGGCGGGCGATCACCAAGCTGATAGACCGGATGAACCGCACCGTGCAGACCATGGACGGCACCGCGCTGGGCGGGCTGCTGGTCAACGCCGAGCGGCGCCGGCAGCGCTCGCAGGCCATCGGGTCCGTACTGCGCTCGGTGGCGAGCTTCGTCATCCTGGGCACCGCCGCCCTGATGGTGCTGGCCACCTTCCAGATCAACCTGGCGCCGCTGCTGGCCTCCGCCGGTGTCGCGGGCGTCGCCATCGGCTTCGGCGCCCGCAACCTGGTCACCGACTTCCTCTCCGGCGTCTTCATGATCCTGGAGGACCAGTACGGCGTCGGCGACACCGTCGACGCGGGCGTGGCCTCCGGCGAGGTGATCGAGGTCGGCCTGCGGGTGACCAAGCTGCGCGGCGTCGACGGCGAGATCTGGTACGTCCGCAACGGCGAGGTCAAGCGGATCGGCAACCTCTCGCAGGGCTGGTCGACGGCCGGCGTGGACGTGACCGTGCGCTCCGGCGAGGACCTGGACCGGGTGAAGGCCACCCTCGACGCGGTGGCCGAGCGGATGAGCAAGGAGGAGCCCTGGAACGAACTGCTCTGGGGCCCGATCGAGGTGCTCGGCCTGGACTCGGTGCTGCTGGACTCGATGGTGGTGCGGGTCTCGGCGAAGACCATGCCCGGCAAGGCGCTGACCGTGGAGCGCGAGTTGCGCTGGCGGATCAAGCGGGCTTTCGACGCGGCCGACATCGACATCGTCGGCGGCGCCACCGCCCCGCCGGCGGAGTCCGAGCAGACCGCCTCCGACCCGACGGCCGGCATGGCGGCCCCCTCCGCCTACGCCAACACCGGTTCCCCGCAGTCGGCCGCGGCCTCCCCGCTGACCCCGCCCAGCACCGCCAAGTGACCGGCGCCCGGGGAACCGAACCGGTTCCCCGGGCGTATTGATGGGCAGGGGTGGTGCCGGAGGACGCGCGGACCTCGGGGCCGGGCCGGGGCCGGTGCCGGTACCGGTGGCACAAGATCGTGTGCAGGCCGGTGCGCAGCCGGGCCCGGGCAGGCGATACTTGCGGTGACGGATGACCATGGGGGAGGTCAGAGTGGCTCAGGCGCCGAACGGCAGCGCACCGCCGGGTCCGGCCACGCCGCCGCTGCCCGCCGTACCGCCCCAGGTCCAGGCCCAGGTGCACTCCCAGGCTCATGCCCAGGCCCCCGCCGCGCAGGCGCCGCCGCCCGGCCCGGTTCCGCCGCGCCGCACCGCCTTCGCCGAGGGCGTGGAGCGGCTGCGCGCCGCCGCCGTCACCGAGCCCGGCCGGCTGCGGGCCATCGGCGCCCTGCTCGCCCTCCTCGTCGTCGCCTTCGGCGCCGTCACCGCCTGGCAGACCACCGACCGGGCCGCGGCCGCCGACGACGTACTGCACCGCAGCCAGCCGCTCAGTTCCGAGGCGGCCGCCATCTACCGCTCCCTCGCCGAGGCCAACACCGCGGCCTCCACCGGGTTCCTGGCCGGCGGGCAGGAGACGAAGGACTCCCGCGAGCGCTACGAGCGCGGCATCCGCACCGCCGCCCAGGGCCTGGTGACCGCCGCCGCCAACTCCGAGCCCGACTCCGCCGCCGCCGCGACCGTCGCCGAACTGAACCGCCTGCTGCCCGAGTACAAGGGCCTCATCGAGCGCGCCCGGGTCTACAACCGCCAGGGCTTCCCGGTCGGCGGCGCCTACCTGCGCTACGCCAACGACACGATGCAGCGCGACATGCTCCCGAGGGCGGAGGCCCTCTACATCTCGGAGAACCGGCGCCTGGGCGACGACTACGACGCCGCCGAGAGCTACCCCTGGGCCGCGATCGCCCTCGGCGTGCTGGCGCTGGCCGCGCTGGCCTGGGCGCAGTACCGCACCTACCGGCGCACCAACCGGGTGCTGAACCAGGGCCTGGTCGCGGCCACCGCCGCCATCGTCGTCGTACTGCTCTGGCTGGTCGTCGGCCACGGTGTCGCCCGGTCCCACCTCACCGCCTCCTACGACCACGGCGTGCGCTCGCTGAACGTGCTGACCGAGGCCCGCCTCGCCTCGCTGAAGGCCCGCGGCAACGAGAACCTGACCCTGGTGGCGCGCGGCGCCGAGAGCAGGACGGTGGACGGCACACCGCAGGACGCCTACGACCTCGAGTACCAGACCGAGATGAAGACCCTCGGCAAGCGCCTGGCCGAGGCCCGGCGGCTGGCCGACGACGCCGCGGGCGAGCGCCCGGTGACGGCGGCGGCCGGGGACATGGCGAAGTGGCAGGAACGCCACAAGGCCGCCCGGCAGGAGGACGAGAACGGCGACTACCAGCAGGCACTGGAGACGGTGATCGGCGACGAGAACGCGACGGCCGAGTACTTCGACGGGGTCGACACCCAACTGGCCGCCGCCCTCGCGCACGAGGAGAACGAGTTCGAGCGGGCGGCCGGGGACGGCCGGGGCGCGATGACGGGCCTGCCGGCCGGCGCCGGCACCCTGGCCGCCCTGGGCGCGGCCGGCGCGGTACTGGGCATCGCCCGCAGGCTGTCGGAGTACCGATGAGCGACGGACCCGTGAGTGACGCAAGTGACGGACCTATGGGCGCCGGAGCGGGCAAAGGAGGCGCGAGGACGATGCGAGCAGCGCGTGCGCGGACCCGGCCGAAGGGCTGGGGCGGAGTGGCCGCGATGGCGGTCGGCTGCGCCCTGGCGCTGCTGTTGCTGTGCCTGCTGCCCGCGGTCCGGCCGGGGCAGGACGGCGCGAGTGGCACCGGCGGCGCCGGCCCGGTCACCCACGGCAGCCAGGCCCGCGCCGAGGCGGAGTGCGCCGACCCGGAGCAGCAGACGCTCGCCCCGGACGACGCCGACGGCCCCACCATCGAGGAGATCCGCAACCGCCCCGCGGAGCGCCGCAAACTGATCGTCGGCGTCGACCAGAACAGCTACCGCTGGGGCTACCGCGACCCCAACAGCGGCGGCACCGCCGAGCTGGAGGGCTTCGACATCGACCTCGTGCACCGCATCGCCGAGGACATCCTCGGCGACCCGGACGCGGTCCTGTTCAAGGCGATCCCCACCGACCAGCGGATACCGGCGATCCAGGACGGCCGGGTCGACATGGTGGTGCGCACCATGACCATCAACTGCTCCCGCCTCCAGGACGTCGCCTTCTCCGCCCCCTACTTCCGCACCGGCCAGCAGCTCCTCGCCCCCAAGTCCTCGACGATCACGGGGTACGACGCCACCCTGGCCGGCAAGAAGATCTGCACGGCGGCGGGTTCCACCGCGCTCAGCAAGCTGACGGAGGACCAGGCGGCCGGCGACCTGGCCGCCTCCGCCGACCTGAGCGTCACCGTCCCCAACCAGCTCGACTGCCTGGTCCGGCTCCAGCTCGGCCAGGTCGACGCGGTGGTCACCGACGGCGCGCTCGCCGCCAGCCAGGCCGCGCAGGACCCCACGGTGGCGCTGAAGGGCGACGCGTTCACCACCGAGTACTACGGCGTGGCGATGAAGAAGAACGCCGACGACCTGGTACGCCGGGTGAACAAGATCCTGGTGGACTTCCGCAAGGACCCCGAGGGCTGGCAGAAGTCGTACGAGCGGTGGCTGTCGGCGACACTGGGCGGGACGGAGGCGGACATGGCGAAGTCGGAGCCCCCGACGCCGCGGTATCTGCGCAGGAGCTGAACCGGCCGCCGGCCGACCGGACTTCGATTCGCCGACCGGCCGCCGGCAAAGCAGCCACAGACCGTCAACCGACCCGACCGCAGCGAGAGGTGATCGATGGGCGTCACGGGACCCACCGGGGCGGTGCTGGACCGGGACGAGGTGGACCGTGCGCTGGCCCGGCTCGGCGCGGAGCACGAGGCGATCGAGACCTCGCTCCTCGCCCTCCAGGACCACGCGGGCCGCAGACTCCTCGAAGGCGCCGAGCTGACCGGCGTCACCAAGGAGCGGTGGACGGACACGGAAGCGCGGATCACCCTGCTGTGGACGTACTTCGACGCCTACGCGGACGCCCTGCGCGCCGCCCGTGAGGTGCGTGCCCGGCGCCGCTGGTCCAGCCGCGAGGACCTGGTGGAACTGACCGAACTGCTGCGCGGCGAGTGCGTCACGCTGGCCGACACCGGCGCCACCGGCGGCCTGCTCAGCGAGCGCTTCACCCTGGCCGCGCTGGTCGACCGGATGAACGACCTGTACGCGTCCTCGCTGGACCTGGTGGTCGCCGCGGACGCGGTGTGGTCCGCGCTGCCCGCCCGCATCGACCTGCTCGCCGCCGAACTCCAGCGCACCCGCCGGCTCGCGCACTCGGTCGGGATCCGCCCCGGCGAGCACCCGGCCGCCGACGACCTGGACCGGATCACCCGCACCCTGACCCGGCTGCGTGAGGAGGTCGTCTCCGACCCGCTGGCGTACTGGGTGCCCACCGAGGGCAGTTCGGCACCGGGCGGCGGCCGGCCGGACACCACGGTCTACGACCGCGAGGCGCGCGCGCTGGAGGACGTACGCCGGGAGATCGACGCGGTGCTGACGGTGCGGCAGGACGCCGAGCAGCGGATCGTGCGGCTGCGGGACGTGCTCTCGCGTGCCGACCGCACCCTCGCCGAGGCCCGGCTCGCGCGCGGCGAGGTGCTCGCCAAGATCGCCGCGACCGAGGTGCCGGTGGTCAGCGGCCCGCCGACCGCGCTCCAGGAGCAGCTCGCGGCGGCCGCCGAGTACCGCCGGCACGCCCAGTGGCACCGGCTCTCCCCGCTCCTGGAGTCCCTGGAGCGGAAGGCGGAGGACGAACTGATCCGGGCCCGCGAGTCGTTGACCGCGGTGACCGCGCCGCTCGCGGTCCGGGCCGAGCTGCGCGGCCGGCTCGACGCCTACAAGGCCAAGGTGGCCCGGCACGGCCTGGCCGAGGACCCCGAGCTGGTGGAGAAGTACGAGAAGGCCCGCCGCATGCTGTGGAGCGCGCCCTGCGACCTGCGCGTCGCCGAGCAGGCGGTACTGCGCTACCAGCGGGCGGCGGCGGAGCTGCTGGCCTGCGGGGACCGGGCGCACGGCGCGGGGCCGGGCGCGTGAGCGACGCAACGGACGAGGGGGCGGCGGGGAGATGAGCGATCCGGGCGGACAGCGGACCGGGGCTCCGGACCGGGCGGCGGCCCGAGCCTGCGACCGCCCCGACTGCGACGGCGCGTACGAGGACGTCGGCGGCGGCGAACTCTACTGCGACACCTGCGGACTGGCCCAGGCCCCCGCCGTACCGCCGGCCCGCACGGCGGCCCCCCGCACCTGCCAGCGCCCCGACTGCGACGGCGGCTACGAGGACGTCGGCGGCGGCGAACTGTACTGCGACACCTGCGGACTGGCACCCGTGGTGTCGCCGTCCGGCCTGGTCGGCTCGCCGCCCACCGGTGTCGCCAGGGGCGCCGAGGAGAGCGGTTCGTCGCGCAGCGGCGGCAGCGGACGCACCTCCTCCCGGTCCACCGGGTCCTCCCAGTCCTCGAAGTCCCGGCGCTCGGTGTCCGGACGGCTGTCCCGTTCGCTGTCCGGCCGGGCCACCAGCCGCTCGGTGTCGGTGCGCGGTTCCGGCTCCGCCTCCGCCTCCTCCGGGCGCGGCCGGCTGGGCGCCGGTCTGGTGCAGGTGCCGGGGGTGCCGCGGCCGGATCCCCGGTCGATGGTCCTGGAGCACCCGGAAGTGCCCGAGCGCAAGCGGTTCTGCTCGCGGGCGGACTGCGGGGCGCCGGTCGGCCGGGCCCGGGGCGCGCGCCCGGGGCGCACGGAGGGGTTCTGCACCAAGTGCGGCCACCCGTACTCCTTCGTGCCCAAGCTGCGCGCCGGGGACGTGGTGCACGGCCAGTACGAGGTGGTGGGCTGCCTCGCGCACGGCGGGCTCGGCTGGATCTACCTCGCCGTGGACCGGGCCGTCTCCGACCGCTGGGTGGTGCTCAAGGGCCTGCTGGACACCGGCGACCAGGACGCGATGGCCGCCGCGATCTCGGAGCGCCGCTTCCTCGCGGAGATCGAGCACGCCAACATCGTGCGGATCTACAACTTCGTCGAACACCTCGACCAGCGCACCGGCTCGCTCGACGGCTACATCGTCATGGAGTACGTCGGCGGCAAGTCGCTGAAGGAGATCGCCAACGCCCGGCGCACCCCGGACGGCCGCCGCGACCCGCTGCCGGTCGGGCAGGCGTGCGCGTACGGCATCGAGGCGCTGGAGGCGCTGGACCACCTGCACAGCCGGCACCTGCTGTACTGCGACTTCAAGGTCGACAACGCCATCCAGACCGAGGACCAGCTCAAGCTGATCGACATGGGCGCGGTGCGCCGGATGGACGACGCCGAGTCGGCGATCTACGGCACGGTGGGCTACCAGGCGCCCGAGGTCGCCGAGGTCGGCCCGTCGGTCGCCTCCGACCTGTACACGGTGGGCCGGACGCTGGCGGTGCTGACGTTCGACTTCCAGGGGTACACCAACGTCTGGGTCGACTCCCTGCCGGACCCCGACACCATCGAGGTCTTCCGCCAGTACGAGTCCTTCTACCGGCTGCTGGTGCGCGCCACCGACCCGGACCCGAACCGCCGGTTCGCCACCGCGCAGGAGATGGCCGAGCAGCTGACGGGGGTGCTGCGCGAGGTCGTCTCGCTCCAGTCGGGGCGGGCCCGGCCCGCGCTGTCCACGCTGTTCGGACCCGAACTGCGGGTCCCCGACACGGAGCTGTTCCCGAAGCCGCACGGCGAGGTGTCCCGGCTGGGCACCCGGCCGCCGCGGGTCCGGGGCGGCACGCCGCCCGCGCTGCCCGCGCCGGGCACCGCCGGCGGTGCTCCCGGCCCCGGCCCCGGCCCGGTCAAGGCCGTCGACGGACCGCGGGCCGCCCTCGCGCTGCCCGTGCCCCTGGTCGACCCCGCCGACCCCAACGCCGGGTTCCTGGCCGGGCTGATCGCGTCCGCGCCGGGTGAGCTGCTGGGGGCGCTGGCCGCCGCGCCGGCCCCGTCGGTCGAGACCCGGCTGCGGCAGATCCGGGCCCGGCTGGAACAGGGCGAGGCCGCGCCCGCGCTGGAGACGCTGCACACCCTGGAGACGGAACGGCCCGACGACTGGCGGGTGGTGTGGTACCGGGGCGTGGCCGCGCTGGTCACCGGCGACCACGAGGGCGCCGCGCTCTCCTTCGACGCGATCTACGACGCCTTCCCCGGCGAGCCGGCGCCCAAGCTGGCGCTCGGCCTGTGCGCGGAGGTACTGGGCCAGTTGGACAACGCGGCCGAGTACTACCGGCTGGTCTGGTCGACCGACCCCAGCTATGTGAGCGCCGCGTTCGGCCTGGCCCGGGTCCGGCTGGCCACCGACGACCGGCGCGGCGCCGTACGCACGCTGGAGTCGGTGCCGGAGTCGTCCATCCACTACATAGCGGCCCGGATGGCGGCGGCCCGGGCCCGGCTGCGTCAACTGACGGGCGGCGCCGCGGCCGTACCGTTCCTGGCGGACCTGACCGCCGCCGCGCGGCAGGTCGAGGCGCTGGACGTGTACGGTCTGGACCCGGCGCGCCGGGAGCAGTTGTCGGCCGAAGTCCTCGGCAGCGCGCTGGACTGGGTACTCTCCGGGGGCGGGGGTCCGGGCGAGGGGGACCCCGACGCCGCCGGGGCCCGGACGCTGCTCGGCAGCAGTCTGGACGAACGGGGCCTGCGCTTCGGGCTGGAGCGTTCGTACCGCACGCTGGCCCGGCTGGCCCGAGGCGGCGAGGAGAGGATCGACCTGGTGGAACGTGCCAATCGTTACCGCCCCCGGACGTGGGTGTAGTTGATGTCGCAGATGCCCCGGCAGGCCGCCGTGCCGATGTGTCCCAGCTGTGCCGAACCGCTCGAGTCGGGTGACCGTTTCTGCGGAGCGTGCGGGCTGGACCTGTCCGCGGCGCCCGCACCGCCCGCGGACTCCGTGGACTCCACAGACTCCGTGGACTCCACAGACTCCGTGGACTCCGTGGATTCCGTGGATTCCGTGGACAGCCCGACCGTCGTGATGAACGGCGTGGTGCCCGGACCGGGTGCGTCCCCTGACGCGCCGTCCGGTACACCGCCGATGCCGTCCGGTACGCCGCCGATGCCTTCGGGTGTGCCGCCCATGCCTTCGGGGACGCCGTCCCTACCCTCGGGGAGCGTCCCGCTGCCGCCGCAGGCCCCGCCGATGCCCGCGCGGCCACCCGCCCCCGCCGCCGCACACGGGACAGCCCCGGATCGCGCCCCCGACCCCGCCCCGGAAGAGCCCGACGAGTATCTGCTCCAGGCCCCCGACCCCCGCCTCGGCGCCCCCGCCGCCGCCCCGGAGGGCACCGTGTGCGTCGCCTGCCGGGCCGGCCGGGTCGACGACGACGGGTACTGCGAGAACTGCGGCCACGCCCAGCCCCGGGAACGCGATCACATGGAGCAGGAGTGCGGCCCGCTCGCCGCGGTCAGCGACCGCGGGCTGCGCCACCACCGCAACGAGGACGCGTTCGGCGTCGGCCACACCGCGCTGCCCGACGGCACCCCGGCCTCGGTGGCGATCGTCTGCGACGGCGTCTCCTCCGCGACCCGCCCCGACGAGGCGTCGCTCGCCGCGTCCCGCACGGCCCGCGAGACGCTGCTCGCCGCCCTGGAGCGCGGCACCCACCCGCAGCAGGCGATGCACGACGCGATCGTCGCCGCCGCGCACGCGGTCGACGCCCTGGCCGACGACCCCGCCGGCCCCCGCGAACACGCCCCGCACCAGAACGCCCCGGCCTGCACCCTGGTCGGCGCCGTCGTCACCGCCGGGCTGCTGGTGGTCGGCTGGGTCGGCGACAGCCGGGTCTACTGGGTGCCGTCCGACCGCCGCGCACCGGCCGCCCGGCTCACCGAGGACGACTCCTGGGCCGCCCAGATGGTGGCCGCCGGTCTGATGAGCGAGGCCGAGGCGTACGCCGACGAGCGGGCCCACGCGATCACCGGCTGGCTCGGCGCGGACGCCTACGAACTGGAGCCGCACACCGCCTCGTTCAAACCCGACCGGGCCGGCGTGGTCGTGGTGTGCACCGACGGCCTGTGGAACTACGCGGAATCCGCGCGGGAGATGGCCGAGGCGGTCCCCCCGGACGCCGCCGCGCGACCGCTGCACAGCGCCCGGGTACTGGTCGGCCACGCCCTGGACGGCGGGGGCCACGACAACGTAACAGTGGCGGTGGTGCCGTTCCCCGCCCCGCCGCAGGGGGCAGGATCGGCCTGAGGCCGACCGGCACAAAGCACGCGTACGGGGCCTCGCGGACCGCAGGGGGCGGTCCGCCGACCGCCACGTCCCCGCCCCGGCGGGGGCGCTGTCGAGGGGGATGCGAACCGGCATGGCCAATTTCTCGAAGTCCAACGCGCCGCGGTTCTCGGTGGACGTGTACCAGAACGAGTACCTGCCCGAGGGCGGGCGCGAGGTCAACGCGATCGTCACGGTGACCGCGACCGGCGGCGGCACCGTCGGTACCGCGGTCACGGCACCGCACCTGTACGCGCCCGGCCAGGGCCCGGCCGCGGCCGTGGTGGTGATGGTGGACTGCTCGGGCTCGATGGACTACCCGCCGACCAAGATGCGGGGTGCCCGCGACGCCACGTCCGCCGCGCTCGACGCCCTGCGCGACGGCACGCACTTCGCGGTGATCGGCGGCACCCACGTCGCCAAGGAGGTCTACCCGGGCGGCGGACGCCTCGCGGTGGCCGACGCCACCACCCGCGAGCAGGCCACACTCGCCCTGCGCAAGCTGAACGCGGGCGGCGGCACCGCCATCGGCACCTGGCTGCGCCTGGCCGACCGGCTGCTGTCCTCGGCGGACGTCGCCATCCGGCACGGCATCCTGCTCACCGACGGACGCAACGAGCACGAGTCGCCCGAGGACCTGCGGGCCGCGCTGGACGCCTGTGCCGGACGGTTCACCTGTGACGCCCGGGGCGTGGGCACCGACTGGGAAGTGAAAGAAGTCACAGCGATCTCCTCGGCGCTGCTCGGCACCGCCGACATCGTCGCCGACCCGGACGGCCTGGCCGCCGACTTCACGCGGATGATGGAGACGGCCATGGGCAAGGAGGTCGCGGACGTCGCGCTGCGGCTGTGGACCCCGGCCGGCGCCACGGTGAAGTTCGTCAAGCAGGTCGCGCCGGCCGTGGCGGAGCTGACCGGCCGGCGCACCGAGGCGACCGCGCGGGCCGGCGACTATCCCACGGGTTCCTGGGGCGACGAGTCCCGGGACTACCACGTCTGCGTGGAGGTGTCCCCGGCCGGCCTCGGCCAGGAGATGCTGGCCGCGCGGGTCTCCCTGGTCGTCCCCCGGCCCGACGGCTCCGCGCACAACCTGGGCGCCCAGGGCCTGGTCCGGGCGGTGTGGACGGACGACCTGACCGCCTCCACCTCGATCAACCCGCAGGTCGCCCACTACACCGGGCAAGCGGAACTGGCTCAAGTCATTCAGCAAGGGTTGGAACTGCGCAAATCGGGAGATGTAGACGGAGCAACGGCCAAACTGGGCCGTGCGGTTCAGCTCGCGGGCTCCTCCGGGAACGCGGATACTGCGAAACTGCTTGCGAAGGTGGTGGACGTGGTCGACGCCGCGGCGGGTACTGTGCGACTGAAAGCGAAGGTCGAGGAGGCCGACGAGATGACTCTCGAGACCCGCTCCACAAAGACTGTTCGTGTAAAGAAGTAGCGAAGAAGCAGCGCAGAAGTACGCAGGACCTGCGAGGAGAGGGGGAAGCGCCGACATGCCGACCTGCCCGAACGGACACCAGTCGGGTTCCGACGACTGGTGCGAGGTCTGCGGTCACCGCATGGCCGGTGCCGTGCCTCCGCCGCCGCCCCCGCCCCCGGGCGGCGGCTACGGCTTCCCGCCGCCCTCCGGTGCTCCGGCCGGCGGCCCCGAGCTGTGCCCGCAGTGCCGCACGCCCCGCGAGGGCGGCGCGCCGTTCTGCGAGGAGTGCCGGTGGAACTTCCTGACCAACACGGCCACCTCGTACACCCCGGCCGCCCCGCGCCCGGCCGGCGGCCCGCCGCCGCACTTCCAGCAGCAGCCGGGCCCGCCCCCCTCCTACGCTGGTGGCGGCGGCGACTCCTACCCGGGCGCGCGTCCGCCGGAGTACCAGGGCTCCCGCCCGTCGCAGATCAACCGCCCCGCCGAGCCGATCCCGCAGAGCCCGCCCGGCTTCGGCGCCGACCCGTCCCGCCCGGTCCCGCCCCCGCCGGGCCCACCGCCCGGCGCCCCCGGCGGTCCCGCCGGCCAGGGTCCGGGCGCGCCCGGTTCATCGGCTCCGGGCGGACCGGGTGGGCCCGGTGCGTACAACGGCCCCGGTGGGGCCAACCCGTACAACGGTCCTGCCGGACCCGGTGGGCCTGGCGGCCCGGGCGGTCCGGGTGGGCCTGGTCATCCCGGTGGTCCCGGCGGGGCGAGCGGCCCCGGCGGTCCTGGTGGCCCCGGGGCGCAGGGCGGCCCGGGCGCACCGGGTCGGCACGGCACGGTGCCGGGCGCGCCCGGAGCACCCGGCGGCCCGGGCGGCCCCGGTGCCACGACTCCCGGCGGCCCGCCGCTGGCCTGGCAGCAGCAGCCCGGTCCCCCGGCACCGCCGCCCCCGCCGCCCGCGTACCCGCAGGAGGGCAACCGGCAGCAGCCGAGCGGCCCGCCCCCGCAGGGCGGTCCGTCCTTCGGCGGCGGTGACGACGACTGGCGCATCGCCCCGCCCGGCGGCGGCCAGCACGGCCTCGGCGCGCAGGGCGGCCCCGGCGGCCCCGGCGGCCGGAACGGTTACGGCTATCCGCAGCCCGGCGGACCGCAGGCCGCGCCCCCGCCGCCGCCCGGTTACGGCTACCCGCAGCAGCCCCAACAGCCGCAGCCCCCGCAGCCGCAGGGCCCGTGGACGGCGACCATCGGCCCGGACCGCGAGTACTTCATGGCGATGATGCAGCGCTCCGGCCCGGAGGCCGCGGGGCTGAACCTGCCCGCGTACTCGCCCGAGCAGCAGCGCCCCCTGACCGGCGACCAGCTGACCATCGGCCGCCGCCGGCACTCCACCGGCGACACCCCCGACATCGATCTGTCGGTGCCGCCGGAGGACCCGGGCGTCTCGCACCAGCACGCGGTCCTGGTGCAGCAGCCGGACGGCGGCTGGGCGGTGGTCGACCAGAACTCGACCAACGGCACGACGGTCAACGGCGGCGAGGAGCCCATCCAGCCCTATGTGCCGGTGCCGCTCCAGGACGGCGACCGGGTGCACGTGGGCGCCTGGACGACGATCACCATCCGCCGCGGCTGAGACCCGCTACGCCGGCAGCGGCCAGACGTACGGCCCCGCCGGATCGTCCAGCCACGCCCAGGCGCCCGCGGTGCCGACGGTGATGCCGTAGCGCTCCCGGCGCGGCGCGTCCTCGCGCTCCCACAGCGCGTACGCCTCCTGCGGGTCCAGACCGCCCCGGGTCAGCGCCAGCAGGAAGCGGAACAGGTCGTCGTCCCGGGCGCCGCGCGGTACGCCGCTCAGTCCCGGCACCGGAAGTTCGGCCCGCTCGCCGCCGCGCAGCGGCACGAAGTAGGCGGCCGTGCTCAGGAACCGGCCCTCGGCGTGTCCGGCGTCCCGCACGGTGAGCGCCAGCAGCCCGGTGGCCAGCGGCGTCAGGATGCGTCCGCCGGGCCGGCACTGTCCGACCCAAGCGCGCGGTACGGCGGGCAGCGCGCAGGTCGCGATGATCCGGTCGTAGGGAGCGCGCTCGGGCACCCCGCGCGCCCCGTCGCCGGTGACGACGGCCGGACGGTAGCCAACGGTGGCCAGGTGCCGGCGGGCGGACTCGGTGATCTCCGGGTCCAGGTCGACGGTGGTGACCAGCCCGTCGTCGGCGAGCCGGTGACAGAGCAGCGCCGCGTTGTACCCGGTCCCGGCGCCGATCTCCAGCACCCGGTCGCCGTCCCGCACGCCCAGCTCGGTCAGCATCATCGCCATCAGCGACGGCTGACTGCTGGAGGAGAGCAGTTCGCCGTCGCGCAGCCGGGTGGCCAGCGGTACGTCGGCGTAGGCGCCGCGCAGCCAGCGCGCGCGGGCCGCCGGGTCGGGGTGCCCGTCCCAGCGGCGCTCGTAGCCGCCGGCGACGCCGACGTAGTAGTAGGGCACGAAGAGGTGGCGCGGGACGGTCTCGAAGGACGCCCGCCAGACCGGGTCGGCCGCCCAGGCGCCGCTCAGCTCGATCTCCCGCACCAGCGCGGCCCGCGCCGCGCCGGCGAGGTCGTCCATGCCGCCGTCGCTGCCCATGCCTCCACCGTACGGGTCCGCGCGGTACGGGTCGTAGGACCCGAGTCCTGGTCCCGGCCGTCTGAGACCATGGGAGCGTGAATGAGATTCGGCGCGGCACGCTTCAGGAGCAGACCTTCTACGAGCAGGTCGGCGGGGAGGAGACCTTCCGCCGCCTCGTCCACCGCTTCTACCAGGGGGTGGCCGGCGACCCGCTGCTGCGGCCGATGTATCCCGAGGAGGACCTCGGTCCGGCCGAGGAGCGGCTGACGCTGTTCATGATGCAGTACTGGGGCGGCCCGACCACGTACAGCGACAACCGGGGCCACCCCCGGCTGCGGATGCGGCACGCCCCGTTCACCGTCGACCGGGCGGCGCACGACGCCTGGCTGAAGCACATGCGGGACGCCGTGGACGAACTGGGCCTGCCCGAGGAGCACGAACAGACCCTGTGGAAGTACCTCACCTACGCGGCGGCGTCGATGGTCAACGCGCCGGGCTGATGCCGAGCGCGGCGGTGCCGGCCCGCCGGACGGCGACCGATCCGAAGGGCGTGCGCAGCCGCAGCCACGCCCCCGAGGAGACCAGCCCGAGGGCGGTGTCGCCGGCGCCGCGCAGGAAGCCCAGCGACTGGGCGGCGTGCACGGCCCGCACCGGCAGCCGGGTGTCGGCCACGGTGCGGGACCAGATGTCCCGCCCGATCCGGTCGTACTCGGCGCGGGTACGGCGCTCGGGGACGAGTTCGCCGGTCCGCGCCCGGAACTCGGTGATCCCGGCGGCGACCAGGGCCCGCAGCGCGTCCAGGGACGGCAGGCCGGTCTCGGCCCGCCAGCCGCCGCGCGGCGGCAGCACCCCGGCCCACGGCGGCCCGGTCACCGCGCCCGGCACGGCGGCGGTGGCCGCCTTCTCCACCACCGCCTCCAGCAGCTCACCGGCCGACACGGTCACGTCGAGCGCGTCGTCGAGCCCGTCCTCGTACGGTTTCGCGAGCCGCGCCGCGCGGATCGCCAGCACCTCGAAGGACGGCGGCCGGCCGAAGACGGCGAGCGCGGTGCCGGCCGCCTGGAGGCGTACCGCGGCACCGCGGTCGTAGTGCAGCAGCCGGGAGAGGAAGGCCGCGAGATCCGCCGCCTCCCCCTCGTCGGCGAGGTGCAGGACCGTCATGCGGCGACGGCCTCCTCCTCGGCCTCGTCCCGGTACTCCTCCAGGAACTCGCGTTCCTCCGCGGTGATCCGCCGGGGCCGTTGGGCCTCGAAGTCGAACGGCACTATCACCGTGGAGGCCCGGACGTAGATCTGGTCGCCGTCCTTCACCTCGTAGGCGATCGTGAACGAGGCGGCCCTGATCTGCGTGACCCACAGCTCGATGTCCACCGGGGCGTGCCGGTGGACGAGCTGCCGCTTGTAGTCGATCTCGTGGCGGGCCACCACCGACCCCTGCTTGAACTCCTTGTCCGGGCGGAACAGGAAGTCGATCCGGGCTTCCTCCAGGTAGCGCAGGAAGACCACGTTGTTGACGTGCCCGTACGCGTCCATGTCCGCCCAGCGCAGCGGGCAGCGGTAGATGTGCCGCAAGATCGATCAGCCCCGGGTCAGCTTCTTGTAGGTGGCACGGTGCGGACGCGCGGCGTCGGCACCCAGCCGCTCGATCTTGTTCTTCTCGTAGGACTCGAAGTTGCCCTCGAACCAGAACCACTTGCTCTCGCCCTCGTAGGCGAGGATGTGCGTGGCGACCCGGTCCAGGAACCACCGGTCGTGGGAGACGACCACGGCGCAGCCGGGGAACTCCAGCAGCGCGTTCTCCAGGCTGCTGAGCGTCTCGACGTCCAGGTCGTTGGTCGGCTCGTCGAGGAGCAGCAGGTTGCCGCCCTGCTTGAGGGTGAGCGCGAGGTTCAGCCGGTTGCGCTCACCGCCGGAGAGCACGCCGGCCGGCTTCTGCTGGTCCGGCCCCTTGAACCCGAAGGCGGACACATATGCCCGGCTCGGCATCTCGACCTGGCCCACGTTGATGTAGTCCATCTCATCGCTGACGACGGCCCAGAGCGTCTTCTTGGGGTCGATGTTCTCGCGGCTCTGGTCGACGTAGGAGATCTTGACGGTGTCGCCGACCTTGATGGACCCGGAGTCCGGCTCCTCGAACCCCTGGATCATCTTGAAGAGCGTGGTCTTGCCCGCTCCGTTGGGCCCGATGACCCCGACGATCCCGTTCCGCGGCAGTGTGAAGCTGAGATCATCGATGAGAACCTTCTCCCCGAACGCCTTGCTGAGGTTGTTCACCTCGACGACGACGTTGCCGAGCCGCGGACCCGGCGGGATCTGGATCTCCTCGAAGTCCAGCTTCCGCATCTTGTCGGCCTCGGCGGCCATCTCCTCGTACCGGGCCAGCCGCGCCTTGGACTTGGCCTGCCGCCCCTTGGCGTTGGACCGCACCCACTCCAGCTCGTCCTTGAGCCGCTTCTGCCGCTTGGCGTCCTTCTGGCCCTCGACCTTGAGGCGGGTGGCCTTGGTCTCCAGGTACTTGGAGTAGTTGCCCTCGTAGCCGTGCAGCCGGCCGCGGTCGACCTCGCAGATCCAGCCGGCCACGTTGTCCAGGAAGTACCGGTCGTGGGTCACGGCCACGACGGTGCCCTCGTACTTGGCGAGGTGCTGCTCCAGCCAGTTGACGGACTCGGCGTCGAGGTGGTTCGTGGGCTCGTCGAGCAGCAGCAGGTCGGGCGCCTCCAGCAGCAGCTTGCACAGCGCGACGCGCCGCTTCTCACCACCGGAGAGGTTGCTGACCGCCCAGTCCCCGGGCGGGCAGCCCAAGGCATCCATGGCCTGCTCCAGCTGCGCGTCGAGGTCCCACGCGTTGGCGTGGTCCAGCTCTTCCTGCAGCTTGCCCATCTCTTCGAGCAGCGCGTCGGAGTAGTCGGTCGCCATCTGCTCGGCGATCTCGTTGAACCGGTCGAGCTTGCCCTTGACCTCGGAGACGCCCTCCTGGACGTTCTCCAGAACGGTCTTCTCCTCGTTGAGCGGCGGCTCCTGGAGCAGGATGCCGACCGTGTAACCCGGCGACAGGAACGCGTCCCCGTTCGACGGCTGCTCCAGCCCCGCCATGATCTTCAGAACGGTCGACTTGCCGGCCCCGTTCGGACCGACGACACCGATCTTCGCCCCCGGCAGGAAGCTGAGGGTGACATCGTCGAGGATCACCTTGTCGCCGTGCGCTTTGCGCGCCTTGCGCATGGTGTAAATGTACTCAGCCAAGAGAAACCGTCCGGCAGCTTAATCAGGCAGTGGGCAGATACACCCCATCTTGCCGCACGGCTAGCCCTGGGCGGAAACCTGTATCTGGTGGGGGCTGTGACCTGGGGTTTCACGTCGGGCCTCCGGCGTCTGCCGGGCACCCTCGCCCGCCCTGGCCGACGAGGACGTGCTCTCCGCCCGCGGCTCCGGCGGCCGACCGCCGAGGAAGCGTCGCTGCTCGACAGCCGGAAGGCCGCCCCCGGCGCGCACGTCCGGGTGATCCACCGCAGCGCCCCGACCGAGGCAGGCCCGTTGCGGCCTTCCATCACGTCAGTTACGAGGCCGTTCCTCCAACGGATCCCGATCGTTCTCCTCGCCTGAGCGGGCAGAGGGGAGCTGCAGCGGATCGAGACCTCTCCTGTGCACCGACACGGGAGCATGGAGCAGGTCCGCATGGTCAGGCACGTTCTGTACGACGGCGATGAGATTGCCGATGGCGGATCCCAGGTGTTCACTTTTCCAGCGCAGAACGCCCTGCAGCCTCATGAGCGCCGTGGTCAATTCGCTGTCGGTGGCTCTCTCGGAGTTCTCGATGAGGAGTTGCAGATCTCCCTGAATCTGTTCATCCCGAGGCAGCTCAGACACGTGCGCCTCACGAGCGGTGAGAGCTCGGGCCACGTATGCCAGTTGGTCGAGTCCCTCATTTTCCCCGCTCTGGATCGCATCGCGGCCCCAGACGACATAGCCGATCATCCATGCGTGCAGCGAGAGGAGCCAGTACCGCGCCTGCCGACGGGCCTCCTGCTGCTTCTCGCTGAGGAATTGGGTGCTCAGGTGCCGAACGGCAGTGACTCCAGCGGCCACACCGAACGTGGCACTTCCGTACTGCACTGCGTCAGTGAGCGACTGGCTGAAGCCCAGATAGCTGGTGGCCCATGTCGCTACACCGGCAGCCAGGGAGTTGACTCCGTCCTGAAGAAGCCGGAACCGAGCGATCCGCACGTCGTCGGCGACTCCGTGCAGGATTTCGTTCGCCATCTCGATCCGCAGGATCTCCTCGTCGTCCGACGGTCCTCGCGAATCAATCAGGAGGCCGTAGATCGCAACCGAGAATCGCTTGCCGAACAGAGCCGACCGTTCCGCTGTCGGTTCGGCACCGATCAAGCCAAAAGCTTCGCCACCCTTTTCTGTGGCCGCCGCGCGCTGGCCCCAGTCCGCCAGGCGTTTGAAGAAAGTCGTGTTCGTTCCGTTGCTCCACTCCGGGAAGCGGACCCCATGAGTGAATGTTTCGCGAGTCAAACGCGTCGCCGCCCTCATGACGCCACGACTGCGCTCCCCGGGGATCGACGTATGGTCCAGCTCGTCGCACAGCAGCTTGGCGGCCTGCGTGATCTCAGGCGGGGTTGGATCATCCCGCTTACGGCCTGGACAGAGCGCCTCGACTACAGCCTTGTAGCGAATATCCGACAATAGTGCACGCCGATGCACTATCCGTTTCAGAACTCGAAACCCACGGTACGCATGTGTCGCAGACCGCCCCGCGTCCCCCATGATGGCCATGCGGGGCAGGGTAGTGACCTCCGTCACTTGGCAGCCACTCCGCACCGCATGAGTACCGTCGAGGCCGTCATGGCTAATTGGGGTCGCTACTGCCGCAGAGCGAGCGATCAGGGGTTGAACGTAGCCCCTTTTCGATCGATTCGGTCGACGTAGTTACACTGAAGCATGTCTGGCATCGCCGAGTCGTGATCACTGAGCCCATATCTTTCACTCCCGGGTGCGACTATCTCGTTCATTGGTTCGAGAACAGGCGGCCCGGCCCCCCGGCCTCGGTGCCCCCCGGGCCGCTACCGCTGACTCCCCTGCTGCCGCCCGGCCCGGTAGTCGTCGAGGAGCTCGAAGAACAGGTCCATCGCGGGTACCCCCGCCGTCTGCGCCTCGCGTTCGATCTCGGCCGCCCAGGTCAGGGAGCTGTCCCGGCCGAGGCGTCGGTGTAGCCAGTGGGTGAAGGCGGCCTCGTCGGCGGGGCTCCAGAAGTCCGTGGGCTCGGTGATGCCGTGGATGTCCAGGGCGATGCGGTAGCCGAGCAGCATGGAGTACAGATGGCACAGGGAGCCGTGGGCGACCCGCATGGAGGGGCGGCGGCGAACCTCGGTCAGGAAGTCCTGGATGTTCGCCGGTTTCGGGGAATACCCAGCCGTCACGCGTCCCGGTCCCTCCTGCGGATGGCGAAGAGGGTGACGCCGCCGGTCGCCACCAGGGTCAGGGCCAGGGCGCCTATCAGTGGGGTGACCTCCGAGCCGCCGGTGTCGGCGAGGTTGACGTCCGTGTCCGGGGTGGTGACGTCGGCGGTCGTGGTGGGGCTGGGCTCGGTCAGGGTCTGGGTGGAGTCGCCGGCCGTGGTGGTCTGGTTCTGGCAGTCCAGGACGCCGGTGAAGCGCTGTTCGAAGCCGCCGGTGCCGCTGACGGTGAAGTCGTAGGGCTGGTCCTCCTGGAGGGGGACGGAGACCGTGCGGGTCTCGCCGGGGGCGATGGTGTACTCGGTCGCCAGCAGTTCGAAGGTGAACGCGTCG
Organism: Streptomyces sp. JW3; assembly: GCF_052216785.1. Classification (NCBI taxonomy): domain Bacteria; kingdom Bacillati; phylum Actinomycetota; class Actinomycetes; order Kitasatosporales; family Streptomycetaceae; genus Streptomyces; species Streptomyces sp. JW3. The sequence goes on from NZ_JBQOUX010000014.1 coordinate 101,988, forward strand.
TCGCCCTCGTTGGCCGCCGTGAGGTCCAGGCCGCCGCCGATGTCGTCCCCGGTGCAGTTCTCCGCGGCCGACAGCGCGGGTATTGCGCCCCGCTTCGCCCAGTTCGCGGTGGCCGTCGCCGTGACCGTCGACTCGCTGGAGCCCGCCAGGATCTGGGTTTGGCTCCGGCTCTCGGAGGCGAAGGCGCGGCCGACCGGCACGGTGGTCGAGGCGTGCACGGTCAGGTCGGCCGTGCCGGCCGTCGCGTCGTCGGGCACGTCGAAGTAGATCTCGGTGCCGTCGGTGACGGTGCCGACCGGTTCGCCGTCGGCGTCGACTATGCGTACGCCGCTGGTGGCGGAGTCGGCGGGCGGGGTCACCGTCGCGCCGCCGGCGTTGGTGTGCACCGTGACCGGGCCGAGCCGTTCGCCGGGCCGGCCGGAGACGGCGGGCGGGTCGACCGTGAGGGACGCCGTGGGCTCGGCGACGGCGCGGGCGTTCTTCTCCAGGTAGTCCGCGAGCCGCTCGGCCTCCGGGTCGGCGGCTTCCACGTCCGCCTGGTCCGAGTACCGCCAGATCGCCACCTGGGTCCCGGCCGCCGCGTCCTCCTCGGTGAGGGAGCCCCGGACGCCCGCCTTCTTCGCGAGCGACGCGAGATCGTTGACCTGCGGATAGGAGTTCTGGAGGATCCAGCGGACCCGGCCCGCGTCCTGGTTGGTGCCCAGCGAGGTGCCGCTCCAGGGCGTCTCGTGGTATTTGGCGTCCTTCTGCGTGGGGTTGAGGAGGTCGACGCAGTAGGTCTGGAGCATGCCGCCGCCCTCGACGGACATCTCGAACAGGCCGGCCGAGACCTCCTGGTCGCCCGTCTCGTCGTGGATCACGGCGGTGCCGTACGTCTTCAGTCCGCTCATGGTGGCCGTCGCGCCGCCCTGGCCCTGTGCCAGTGCCGTTTCCTGCGCGGCGGCCCGGCCGGCGCCCGCCAGCACGGTGGTGGCCACGGCGAGCACGGACACCAGGGACGAGGCGGCCAGGCGGGCCGCGCCGCGCCGGTGCGCGGACAGGTCAGTGAGCGAAGCAAGCACCAAATTCCCCTTCGAGCGGGACCGGTTGGCGTGGGGAGCACGGTCCCACCAGCAGAATCAGCGGCCCCTCGGGGCCCGTTCGGCATCCTAAGGATCTGGCACATCGTGCCGGCCGGTGGGGCCGCCCGATCATCGATCCGACTCGGAATCGTTATCGCCGAACCGCAGGTGAGCAGGGCTTATCGACAAATCCACCCCGGTGGGGTCGGTATGCATCTGTCGATAAGCCGCCAACTCGACGGATACGGCTCAAGCGGCAGGAAACGTCAGGAGCGCGGCCGTGGTCAGGTCACCCCGGCGGGTTCCTTGTGCCGGGCGGTGTCCCGGTCCCGGGCCTGGTCCCGGTCCCCGGACTCGTCCGCCGGTGTTTCCCAGTCCGGCTCGGGACGCGCGGCGGCGGCCGCCGGTTCCGGCCGGTTCACCCGCCGGAAGGCCGACGTCCCGCGTGCCATGTCGTGGCCGACGGCCACCGCGTCGATGTCCGCCGAGGTCCAGTTCTGCCCCTCGCGCACGTCGGTCCGCACCTTCAGCCGGCCCTGCACGATGACCGGCTCCCCCACCTCCAGCGATCCCGACACGTTGGCGGCGAGCTGGCGGTTGGCCCACACCGTGAAGAAGTTGGTGTGGCCGTCCGTCCACGCGTTCTTCTCGCGGTCCCAGTAGCGCGAGGTGACCGCCAGCCGGAACCGGGCCGACGGGCCGTTCGCCAGCTCCCGGAAGACCGGCCGGGTCGCCACGTTGCCCACCACGCAGACCATCGTCTCGTTCATCTTCGCCCACCCCTCCCATGCCGCCGGGGCTGTCCCGTACGGCCGTGGCGACCGCGTCCGTCGCGCTCGCCGCACGGCCAGACTGCCCCGTCCGGGCCGGACCCGCCGGGCTCTGTGGATCACCCTCCGCCTGTGGAAAACTCCGCCACCCGAACGGGTGATCCGGCCCCCGTCACCCGCCCGTACTGCTCCCGTACCTCCCGGTACCGCAGCAGCTCCGCCGCCAGCGGGTCCAGTACCCGGGCCCGGCCGCAGCCGGCGGACGTCTCCCGCAACCGCCGCTCCGCCTCCTGGCCGTACCGTCTGGCCGGGCCGCGCGCCGCCATCCGGCAGCTCCACTCGATCAGCGGGCCGCCGACGATCCCGGACAGCATCAGCAGCACCGGCACCCCCAGGTTGGGAGACAGGACGCCGGCGATCTGGCCGAGCAGCCACAGGCCGCCCACCACTTGCAGCAGGGTCATCGACGCCTGGGCCAGGACGGCCATCGGCCACCAGCCCGGCCGCGGCGGGCGCCCCGGCGGCAGCCCCGAGCGGGCGGCCAGCTCGTCGAGCGCCTCGGGCAGCCCCTGCGCGCCGCGCACCGCCGCCTCGCGCACCGCCTGCGCCCAGGGCGCGGGCAGCCCGGTGGACGCCCGGTCGGCCACCGTACGCACCGCCTGTTCGACCCGCTGGCGGGCGGTCGCTTCCTCGTCGGCCTGGGAGCGCAGCGGGAGCCGCCCGGTGGGAGGTTCGCGCCGGTCGTGGTACCAGCGCCAAAGGCGCAGCCAGGGGGTGCCGCACGCGCGGTTGGCGTTGCGCAGCCAGGCGCGTTCGGCCGCCTCGCCCGCCGCCGTGGCGCCCACCGCGTCGGCCAGCCGGTCGGCGAACTCCTCCCGCGCCTCCTCGCTGAGCCCGGTGCGCCGCCCGGTGACGTACACGGACCGCAGCCGCCCGGCGGCGGCGTCCACGTCGGCGGCGATGCGGCGGGCCGGTGCCTCCCGTCCGGCGACGAACTGGCCGAGCACCTCGCGCAGCTCGCCCATGCCGTCTCCGGTCAGCGCGGACAGGGCGAGTACGGTGGCGCCCGGTTCGCCATACTCCCCCAGCGCGATGCCGTCCTCGTCGAGCAGCCGCCGCAGGTCGTCGAGGACCTGCTCGGCGGCCTCGCCGGGCAGCCGGTCGACCTGGTTGAGGACGACGAAGGTGACCTCCGCGTGGCCGGCCAGCGGGCGCAGATAGCGCTCGTGCAGGACGGCGTCGGCGTACTTCTCCGGGTCGACGACCCAGATGACGGCGTCGACCAGCGCCAGCACCCGGTCGACCTGTTCGCGGTGCTGGACGGCGGCGGAGTCGTGGTCGGGCAGGTCCACCAGGACCAGGCCGCGCAGTTGCGCGTCGGTGCCGGGCTGCTGCACGGGCCGCCGGCGCAGCCGGCCCGGGATGCCGAGCCGGTCCAGCAGGGTGGCGGCGCCGTCGCTCCAACTGCACGCGATGGGCGCGGAGGTGGTCGGGCGGCGTACCCCGGTCTCCGAGATGTTGACCCCGGCGAGCGCGTTGAACAGCTGGGACTTGCCGCTGCCGGTGGCGCCGGCCAGGGCGACGACGGTGTGCTGCCCGGAGAGCCTGCGCCGCGCGGCGGCCTCGTCCAGGACCCGGCCGGCCTCGGCGAGGGTCCGGCTGTCCAGGCGGGTCCGGGAGAGGCCGACCAGTTCGCGCAGCGCGTCCAGCCGGGAGCGGAGCGGGCCGTCGTAGGCCAGCGGGGTCACGGCCTGGGCGCCGCCCGAGGTGCGGTCCTCGAGGCCGGCGCAGAGGGACGGGGCGGAGGCGGTGGTGTAGGACTCGGCGCCGGCGGAGGTCTCGTTCACCCGCCGTGCGATCAGCCCGTCGTCCCAGGCGCCCTCGGAGTCCTCGAAGTCCACGGCGTCTTCGGCCTCCCTCGCGCCCTTGCCGGCGGGGCGCCGGCCAGGGCGACGACGGTGTGCTGCCCGGAGAGCCTGCGCCGCGCGGCGGCCTCGTCC